>JAEYSR010000217.1 GCA_023434535.1 Actinomycetes bacterium | reverse complement strand
CTTGCCGGGGTTCTGTTGTGCGCGGAGCCACTGTTGGGTGGCTCCTCGCACAACAGAACGGGAGGGGCGGTTCGATCAGGGGGTGGCCATCTTGATGAGGCGCTTGACCACCGAGCCGAACTGCCGGGGCAGCGAGCCGGTGACGTAGGGCAGGCCGTGACGCTCGCACGCGTCGCGCACCTTGGGGGCGATCTCCGCGTACCGGTTCGACGGCAGGTCGGGGAACAGGTGGTGCTCGATCTGGTAGCTGAGGTTGCCCGTCATGAGGTCCATCAGCCGGCCGCCGGAGATGTTGGCGGAGCCCAGCACCTGGCGGACGTACCACCCGTTGCGGTCCTCCTCGATCACGTCCGCGACGGTGAACGTCGGGACCTTCCCCGGGAAGTGGCCGCAGAAGATGACCGTGAACGACCAGACGTTGCGGATCAGGTTGGCGGCCATGTTGCCGGCCAGGACCGACAGGAAGAACGGCCCGGCGAGCAGCGGGTACGCGACGTAGTCCTTCAGCACCTGCTTGCGTGCCTTCTCGCCGACCTCGCGCAGTCGCTCTCGCGACACGGTCGGATCGGCACGCCCGTTGAGCAGCTGGTCGACCTCCACGTCGTGCAGCGCCACGCCCCACTGGAACAGGCAGGCCAGGACCGCCGCGTAGATCGGCTGGGCGAGGTACACGGGGTGCCACTTCTGGTCCGGCGTGATGCGGAGCAGGCCGTAGCCCACGTCGCGGTCCTTGTAGAGCACGTTGGTCCAGACGTGGTGCACCTGGTTGTGGGTGTGCTTCCACTGCTCCGACGGACAGGTGTTGTCCCACTCCAGGTGGTCGAGTGGATCTCGGGGTCACGCATCCAGTCCCACTGGCCGTGCATGACGTTGTGGCCGATCTCCATGTTCTCGAGGATCTTGGAGGTGGCGAGCATGGTGGTGCCGGCGATCCAGGCCGGCGGCAGGACGCCGGCGAAGAGTGCCAGGCGCCCGGCGGCCTCCAGGCGGCGCTGCAGCGCGATCACCTTGCGGACGTAGGCGGCGTCCGACGCGCCCCGTGAGGCGAGGATCTCGTCGCGGAGGCGGTCCATCTCGGCGCCGAACGCCGCGATCTCCTCCGCCGTGAGTCCCGACGGCCCGGGTCGGGACCCGGGGTCGACCACGACGGGCACCCCGCCGGTCTCCGGCGCGGCAGCGGGCTGGTTGCCGTGCCGGTCGTCGTCGCTGCTGTCGTCGTGGCTGGTGCGCATGAGGGCGACCATCGGTGCCTCCTCGTGGTGGGGGTGACCGCCGAGCGGCGGTTCAGATCTCGATCTCCACGTCGCCGACCGGGGCCGCGACGCAGATCTGGACGTGGGCGCCGGGCTCGCACTCGGTCCGGCCGTCTCTCATGTCGACGACCGTGCCCGAGCGCAGCGGCACGACGCAGCGGCGGCAGACGCCCATGCGGCATCCGACGAACGGCGCCAGGTCCGACTCCTCGGCGAGGTCGAGCACGGTGCGCGACCCGTCGGACGCCACCGACGACCCGGAGCGGGCGAACGTCAGCGTCCCCTCGACGCGGTCCATGTTCCCGGGCGTGGTGGGGGTGAAGCGCTCGACGTGCAGCGGCCGGGCGGTCGGCTGCGACGGGTCGGTCCAGAGCGCCTCGAGGGCCTCCACGAGCGGCCGGGGACCGCAGGCCCAGGCCTCGCGCTCGCGCCAATCGGGGGCCAGCTCGTCGAGCCGGCCTGCGGTGAGCTCCAGCTCCGGCGGAGGTGCTCCCGGTCCGGTGGCGACCACGTGGACCGTCAGGCCCGCGTGGCGCAGCTCGAGCGCCCGCAGCTCGTCGGCGAAGAGGGCCTCGCGCTCCGACGGCGCATGGTGGACGACGAGCACGTCGGCCATCGACGCAGTGGGCTCGAGCCCGGCGTCGAGAGCCCGCAGCATGCCGAGCACCGGCGTGATGCCGCTGCCGCCGGTGACGAACATCAGCGGCCGTCGGGCCGGGGTGGCGGGGTCGGAGCCGTCGACCGGCTCGAGGGTGAAGTCGCCGTCGGGCCCGTCGAGGTGCACCACGTCGCCGGGGCGGGCGTCGCGGACGAGGTGGTTCGACACCACGCCGTCGGGGACGGCCTGGACGGTGATCGTGATCAGGCCACGTTCCGTGCCGGGGAGCGAGGCGCCGGCCGGCAGCGACGTGATCGAGTAGCAGCGGTGGTGGCGGACGCCGTCGACGTCGACGCCGACCGAGACCCACTGTCCCGGTCGGTGCGGGTCCCAGCCGGCGCCGGGTCGCAGGGTCACGGTGGCGGCGCGGTCGGTCTCGGGGACCACGGACTCGACGACGGCCCGCACCCCGCTGACGGGAGCGAGCGGGTCGATCAGGCGACGGTAGGAGCCGACGGGGGCGGGCCAGGCGAGCACCGCGGACAGGCGCCGGAGGAGGCCGTCGTCGGTGCTGCGGGGGAAGCGACCGGTGCGGAGGAGCGAGCCGAGGGATGCGGACACGAGTCCCATGCGGGGAACTTACCGGTGGTAACCGAATTCGGTCAACAGTCGTTCACTGAAAGCTGGAGCGACCCTGGTCACACCGGTACGTTTGTCGGCGTGGCAGCGGACCATCGCGACCGGACCGCGGTCGAACGACCCCGACGAGAGCCGAGGGAGCGCCAGAAGGCCCGGACCCGGCGCGCCATCCTCGACGCCGCCCTGCTGCTCCTGGGGGGAGAGAGGAGCTTCACGAGCCTCAGCCTCCGGGAGCTGACCAAGGAGGCGGGCCTGTCGCCGGCCGCCTTCTACCGGCACTTCGACACCATGGAGGCGCTGGGCCTGGCTCTGGTGGACGAGTCGTTCGCGACCCTCCGCCGCACCATGCGGGACATCCGCACCGAGCCGGCCGGCACCTCGCACCTGGTCCGCCAGTCGGTCAACACGTTCCTCGGCTACGTGCTCACCCACTCCGAGCACTTCCGGTTCATCGCCAAGGAGCGCTACGGCGGATCGACGACCCTCCGCACGGCGATCCGCCAGGAGGTACGACTGTTCACCAGCGAGCTGGCGACCGACCTCGCCCGCTGGCCGGCGCTGAACCCGGTCAGCACCGCGGACCTCCAGTTGCTCGCCGGGCTCGTGGTCCAAGCCGTCATGTTCGCGACCGAGCTCACCCTCGACACCGACCCGGAGGACGAGGAGCGGCTCGCCGTCATCTCCCACGACGCCGCCCGCCAGCTGCTCATGGTGCTGATCGGGATGGACGGGTGGAGGTCCGACCTGCCCGACTCCTGACGGCACGCGGGCTGGCGGCTCCGGCCGGCGCCGCCAGCCCGCTCGGCTCTGCGGTCCCGCCGACGGGTCAGGCGGCCGGCGAGCTCGCGTCGGCGGTGCCGCCGGGGAGGTCCCCGGGAGCACCGTCGGGGCCGTCGTCGGCGTGGTCCCCGAGCACGGCGAAGCCGGCCAGCGGCAGCACCAGGACCGACAGCATGCCGGCGCCCACCAGGGCGGCGGCGTTGCTCGGGCGCATCTCACCTGTCTCCAGCCCGATCTGGGTGATGACGACCAGGAGGGGCAGTGCCGTGCACTGGAGGACGGCGAGCGCCACCCTCGGGCGGGCGGAGAGGGTGCGCCGGTAGACGAACAGCGCCGGGAGCCCGCGGACGAGCAGGAACAGCCCCAGGAACACCGGGACGCGGGCGGCGACGGTCCAGCTCGAGGTGAGCGAGGCGAGGTCGAACTTCATGCCGCTCACCACGAAGAAGAACGGGATGAGGAAGCCGAAGCCGATCGACTGGATCTTGGCGCCGAGCACCTTCGACTGCGCGGGAGGGAACAGGATCTGCCCGATCAGCCCGGCGGCGAACGCGCCGAGCAGCATGTCGAGCCCCAGCACCACGGCGACCACCACCATGGCCGTGGTCAGGAGCACGACGATGCGGACCGGCAGCTGCGACGAGCTCTCCAGGTGGCGGGTCATCACCTCCACATAGCGGGGTGGCCGTGGTCGACGCGCCAGCCACGCGACGCCCAGGGCCAGCGCCACGAAGACGATGAGCAGGAGGCCCTCGACCGTCGGGCTCGACGCGCCCAGGAAGATCGTGACGGCGAGGACCGGACCGAACTCTCCGACCGCTCCGGCCGACACGAGCAGATCCCCGAAGCGCGTCCCGGTCAGCCCGCGGTCGTGCAGCATCGGCAGCAGGGTGCCGATCGCCGTGGTCGTCAGCGCCAGTCCGATCAGAAGCTCCGACTTCACGAAGCCGGTGGCCACCAGCACCGCGGCGGTCCCGAGCCCGAGGACGACCGTGATCCCCCAACCCGCCGCGGCGCGGTTGAACGGCTCGCCCTTGATGCGATCGAGGTCGAGCTCGTAGCCGGCGACGAAGAACAGGAACGCCAGGCCGAGCGTGCTGAGCCCGTCGATGAAGCCGTCGACCTGGGCGAACCCGAGCACGGCCGGGCCGATCAGGATGCCGAGCAGCAGCTCGAACAGGACGGCGGGGATGCGCCAGCGGGCCAGCGCCTCCGACAGGAGCGGGGCGACGACCGCGGCCAGAGCGATCAGCAGCAGGCTCGTGGCGGTCGCCGTGGTCACGGCGAGAGGTTACGAGACCTGGGTGGCGTCCCAGGGTGCCACCGGTGTAGTTCTCACCAGGGACTGGGGCGAGCGATCTCCGTGGAGCTGTTGGTGCCGTTCCACGTGGTTCCGGCCGGCAACCCCGTGACGCTCACCACGGTCACCCGGACCTTGCGGTCGTTCGCCGTGAGTCCGGTGACCGACAGAGTCGCCTTGCCGCCGTTGGCAGTGGTCACCGGGCTGGTCGTGGTCGTACCGGTGACATTGCCGTTGCTGTCGAGCTCCTCGATCTTGAACGTGACCTTGGCCCCGTTGATCGCCTGTCCCGATGCGTTGGTGATCGTGACGCTGCCGTCGACCTGCCAGCGCTTGTTGTTGCCGTTGCCGGACTTGCTCGTCGTCAGGACCGGTGCAGACGCTCCGGCCTTGACCGGCTGCGTCGTCGTGGTCGTCGTCGACGTGGTGGTCGTCGTCGGCGGTCTCGTGGTGGTCGTGGTCGTCGAGGTGGTGGTGGTCGTGGGCTTGACCGTCGTCGTGGTCGTCGGCGCCGCCGTCGTGGTCGTGGTCGACGCGGTCGTGGTGGTCGCGCCTCCGCCGTCGCCGCCCGACCCGGCGGGGGAGGTGGTCGGCGGCGCCGCCACGTTCGTCGCGACGTGGCCCATCTTCGCCTCGGCCGTCGACTGGAGGAACGAGATGCCCGCCCAGGCCGGCACGACGAAGACGGCGACGATCATGGCGTACTCGACCAGGGTGGCGGCGCGTTCGGTCCGCGCCCCTCGCAGGGATCGCCGATGAGAGCTGAGTGCAACGCGGATGCGACTCACGCAGCCAGCATGACGGCCGTTCCGGAGGGCCGCATGGGTCGTCCAGCCCGTTCCTCGTGGGCCGTTCGGCCTACAGTCCCCGCGCATGACGACCGGCGTGACCGACGATCCAGGAGCTGACGTGACGGGTGGATTCGAGTGGGGGACGATCGACGACGTCCCGATCACGTTCCCGATGGTCGTCGACGAGATGCGGTCGGCGACCCTGACCTTCACCGTCCCGATCGAGCCGGCCCGGGCGCTCCTGCCCGGCGACGCGTTCGAGGTCCTGGAGGTCGCCCCCGGCCGGGCCATGCTCGTCCTCGCCCTCTGCGACTACGTGCGGAACCCCTGGGGTGACTACGACGAGGTCAACCTCGGGCTGCTCGTGCACCCGGTCGGTCGGCCCGAGGCCGCCGGCGCCTTCCAGTGGCGGATGCCGGTCGACCAGGAGTTCACCTGCAAGGCCGGCAACAGCGTCATGGGCCTGCCCAAGACGGTGGAGGACCTGACGTTCGAGTACTCGGGTCCTCCCGGCGACGGGACCGTCACCGTCCGACTCGTCATGTCCGACGAGCCGACCGACGGGCCCACGCTCGTCGTGCGGTTGCCCCGACCGTCGCTCGAGGGTGCGGTGGCCACGACCGAGCACGCCGTGACCTACTCGTACCTCGACGGCACGCCGATGGAGCTCGGTCTCGACATGGAGCTGCCCCCGATCCTCCTCGACCCGGCCTCGGTGGAGATCGAGCTCGGAGCGGCACCCCTGGCGCAGGAGCTCCGCAGCCTCGGACTGCCCGACGTCGCCGCGGACCTGGCGATGTGGGGGGAGGGCCTCTCCGCTGCGTTCCAGATCCCCCGGGAGCTCGGGGCCACGTCGTGAGCCCGGCCGGCGTTTCGGAGGGGGTGGAGCTCCCGGCGACGATGGAGCGCATCGTCCTGCGTCGACGTCCGGAGGGGCTCGTGACGTGGGACGACGTGGAGCTGATCACCGTCCCCGTCCCTGTGCCGGGACCAGGGGAGGCGCTGCTGCACAACGAGGTGCTGGCCATCGACGCCTCGGTGCGCTCGTGGCTCAGCCCCGCCAAGGGGTACCTGCCTCCGGTCGAGCTGGGCGAGGCGGTCCGCTGCTCCTCCGCTGGCCGCATCGTGGCGACCGAGTGCGACGCGTACGGGATCGACGACGTCGTCACCTCCCTCGCGGCGTGGGAGGAGTACTCGATCGTCCGCGACGACCTGTTCACGACCCGGCTGTCGGATCCCGACCCCGACTACGACACCACCGGCTACCTGTCGCTCTACGGGTCCACCGGGTGCACCGCCTACATCGGCATGGTCGAGGTCGGCGGGGTGAAGGAGGGCGACGTCGTGGTGGTGTCGGCCGCCGCGGGAGCCACCGGCTCGATCGCCGCCCAGATCGCCAGGCTCCACGGCGCCCGGGTGATCGGCATCGCCGGCAGCGACGAGAAGTGCGCCTGGCTGCTCGACGAGGTCGGGCTCGACGGAGCGATCAACCACCGCACCGAGGACGTGTCGGCCCGCATCAAGGAGCTCGGTCCGCGGGTCGACCTGTTCTTCGACAACGTCGGCGGCCCCGTGCTCGACGCCGTGCTCAGCCGTCTGGCGATGCGCGCCCGGGTGGTGCTCTGCGGTGCGATCTCCACCTACAACGACACCGAGAAGGCCCCGGGTCCCGCCAACTACCTGCAGCTGATCCAGCAGCGGGCGTCGATGACCGGGTTCCTCTCCTTGGACGACATCCCACGCTTCCCCGAGATCGGCGAGGTGCTGCGGGACTGGGAGCGCGAGGGTCGTCTGCGGTACCACGCGGACCTGCACGAGGGCCTCGGGTCGTCGGTCGACGCGCTCAACGCCATGTTCACCGGTGCGAACACCGGCAAGGTGGTCATCACCCTCGCCCGCTGAGCCGCAGGCCGGCAGTCTCTGTGCAGCGCGCGTCGTGGGGCGCCGGCGGGCGCACCAGAGCACGCGGGCCGGTCAGTCGTCGCGGGTGGGACGGCGGCGCTGCTGCTTGACCTCGCCGCGCTGGCGCTTGGCGTCGAGGCGCCGCCGCTTGGAGGACCGGGTGGCCCGCGTCGCGGTGCGTGTCCGCTGCGGGACGAGGGCGGTGCGGAGCCGGGCGGCCATCCGCTCCCGGGCGATCGCCCGGTTGCGCAGCTGCGAGCGCTCCTCGTCGACGATGACCTTGAGCTCGGGTCCGAAATGGCCCACGAGCACGCTGCGCTGGTGGTCGCTCAGACCGGGGCACGACGTCAGGTCGAGACGCAGCTCGACCCGCGTGCGGGAGCGGTTGGCGTGCTGCCCGCCCGGACCGCCCGACGTGCTGAAGCGCTCGTCCAACGCCGAGGCGGGGATCGCGAGACCCGGGCGCACCACCAGACGGTCGATGCCGTCGGGCTCCCCGGTGGTGGCCATCGGTCGAGGGTACCGTCGCCGCCATGTCGAGCACCGAAGCTGACCGGACCGACCCGCTGGCCGGCGCACTGGACCGCCTGTCTCCGCCCGCCCGGGCCTACCTGGACCTGCTCCGGCGCTGCCTGACCAGGGAGGCGTTCCTGGACCAGGAGTGGTGGGACGCGGACCTGGCCGAATGGCCCGGTGGGAGGGACCAGGTGCTCGAGCTGCTGCGGGAACGCGACTGGCGCGTGGTCCGCCGGGGCGACCCCTCGGCGCGCTCGGAAGGGCGCGACTGGCCGCCCACCGCCGAGACGATGATCGGCACCGCCCGGCTGGACAACGTGGTCCGGTGCTGCGTCGCGGCGCTGGGCGACGACGTCCCGGGCGACTTCATCGAGACGGGGGTGTGGCGCGGCGGCACGACGATCCTCATGCGCGCCGTGCTCGACGCGATGGACGCACCGGGTCGCGACGTGTGGGTCGCCGACTCCTTCGAGGGCCTCCCCGTGCCCGATGCCCGCTACCCGGCCGACGAGGGTCTGGACTGGTCGCACCTCGACGTCCTCAAGGTCGACGCCGACGCGGTGCGGGCCAACTTCGATCGCTACGGGCTGCTCGACGACCGGGTCAGGTTCCTCGAGGGCTGGTTCGCCGACACGCTCCCGTCCGCCCCGATCGATCGGCTGGCCGTCCTCCGCCTCGACGGCGACCTCTACGGCTCCACGATGGACGCCCTGGTCGCGCTCGAACCCAAGGTGTCGCCGGGCGGGTTCGTGATCGTCGACGACTACGGGGGCTGGGAGTCCTGCCGGGCCGCGGTCGAGGACTACCGGGCGGAGCGGTCGATCGACGCGCCGATCCACGCCGTCGACTGGACCGGCGTCTGGTGGCGCAAGCCGGCGTGAGCGAACTTTCGTCGGATCGCGCTTGAGTTCCGACCCCCGAACTGCCGACGAACGGTGATCGGCCCCCGGGCCGAGCAGCACCAGGACGGGACACGCCAACAGCACCGGCGCACGCGCCGGCACCAGGCGGGCACGGGAGCGGACGACGTGACGACGGGAACAGGAGAGCCAGCGCCTCGGTCGGCGCCTCAGGGTGGAGCGGCGCCCCGACCGGACCCGCGGCCCGCGGCGTGGCGACACACCCCCTCGCCCTCCGGACCCCAGGTCCTCTTCGTGCCGCTCGCCCCGCTGGCGCCCCCGGCGCCGGCGGGGGCGGAGACGGCGGAGACGGCCGCTCCGTCGCCGCCGCAGTGGGTCGACG
>JAEYSR010000216.1 GCA_023434535.1 Actinomycetes bacterium | reverse complement strand
GTGCCGATGTCCTCGTTCCGCTCGCCTGGCTGGTGATCGCCTCGTTCCTGGTCATGGCGCTCACGGCACGGCGGGCCGGGTTGCAGCCTCCGGTCATCCGCATGTGGCCCGCTTCCTCGTCCGTCGTCATCGCACGACCGCCGGAAGAGGTCTGGGCGTTCATCCGACCCCCTGAGACGTCGTCGTTGATCAACCCGAAGGTCCGGCGAGCGTTCACCGTTCCGGGAACCCCTCTGGGAACCGGGGAGCAGCAGTGCCACATCTCCGAGACCCCACTCGGCGTGTTGCACGCCGGCGTCATCGAGGTGGTCGACGAGCAGCCCGGACGATCCGCCCGGGTCGTCAACGTGACCGGCCCGAGGTTCGACCAGTACTACGACGTGGCACCGTCTGCGAAGGGAACTCGTCTCACCTACGACATCGAGATCTCGGCAGCCCGCTGGGGCTTCTACAACATCCATCCCCGTCATCAGGCCGAGAGGATGACGTGGGACTACGTCACGGCGGTCAAGCGGGTCATCGAGTCCCAACCTCCTGGTCAGCCTCCGACGGGCCAGGGTCCGAACCCATCTCCGACAGACCCACCGGCTCCGGCCGACTCGACCGATCCGTCCTCGCGGCCGCGTGACGACAGCACCTGAGCAGGCGCCGGATCAGGGCTTGGGCGGGAGAGCGATCGTGAAGTCGACGGCCATGTCGGTCCACCAGCGCAGCTCGTCGTCTGTCGAGACCTCCGCCGACGACACGTGGAGCCAGCCCTTCATCGGGCGCCCCCGCATCTCGACGTACTCCGCCGGTGTCGACTCGACGAGCTCGGCGGCTGTCGTCGGGTCCAGCCGGAGCATGTAGCCGCCCTGGCCCCGGACCACGCAGGCCATGTTCCCGTCGAGCATGAACGCCAGCCCGCCGAACATCTTCCGCTCGGAGACGTCGCGACCATCCAGCCGACGATCCGCCGCCAGCAGATCCCTCACGCGATCGGCGAGCGCGGCGTCGAAGGTCACATGGTCACGTTAGCGACGTGCCGGGCGGCGGCCGGCGGCGACAGCCGGATCAGTCCGGACGGTCCCCGCGCCATGTCGGCCATCCGAGCAGGGTCGGACGCTCCTCGACCCAGCACCGCGTGTCGTCGCCGATCTCGGCCGAGATCATCGCCTCGAGCTTGGCGCTCAGGCCGGCGACCAGGTCGCGATGGGCGGGGTCGGCCGCCAGGTCGACCGTCTCGTCGGGATCCTCGACCCGGTCGTAGAGGACCACGTCGTTCGCCGCGTACAGAGAGTCGACGTCGGTCGGGCGGTTGGGCTCGATCGGCGAGAAGTACCGGCCGAACGTGTAGCGCTCGTCGGTGTAGCCCCGGAGGAACCCGCGCTTGCGCCAGTCGGGACGCAGCTCGCCCGAGCCGATCCGCTCCGCCACGTCGGGATCGCCGAAGTGGGACCAGAAGCTGTTGTCCAGGTAGCTGACGGCCTCGACCGCCGTCAGGACGCCGTCGCGGACGCTGCCGCCCTCCAGCACCGACGTCAGCGAGTGTCCGTGCAGCGCCGGGAACCTCTCCGCCACGTCGTCGGCTCCGAGACCGGCGGCGTCGAGGATGGTCGGCGCCAGGTCCACGGCCGAGGCCAGCGACGAGGTCTCGGTCCCGCCGTCGTGGTCGGGGTGGACCACGATCAACGGCACGTGGAAGTTCTCGTCGTAGACCAGGTTGCCCTTCTGGCGGAGTCCGTGGGACGCCACGAGGTCGCCGTGGTCCGCGGTGTAGATGATGACCGTCCGGTCGGCCTGGCCCGACGCCACGAGCGCGTCGAGCACCAGCTCCACGTTGCGGTCCACGTCGCGGATGCAGTTCAGGTAGAAGTTCAGAGCGTCGGTCCAGTGGCCGTCTCCGGTCACCGACCCGAACACCGTGTCCATGATCTCCGCGTACTCACGGATGGCCGGCGGCGCGCCGGCCAGGTCCTCGTGCACGGTGCCGGGGAGCTCGACCTCCCAGCGGTCCTCGTAGAGAGGGATCGGCGCGGGCGGCTTGGCGACGACGGCGTGGGCGAGCGCCGGAGGCAGCTGCACCGAGGGCGAGCCGCCGAAGTCGAAGCTCATGATGTCGTGCGGGTTCACGAAGTTCACGGCCATGAACCACGGCTGGTCGGCACCGACCACCGGGGCCCGGTCCCGCAGCCACTTGACGGCCTGGCCGGCGATCACCGGATCGACCTGGAGCCCGGCCCACGCTCCCCCGTCGATGTCGCCCCAGTCGTTCCATTCGGAGAAGCCGTACGGCTCGAGGGCGTCGGTCGTCGGGGCGTGGAGGTCGTCGCCCAGGTACAGCTTCGAGAGGTGCCACTTGCCCTGGTACGTCGTGTAGTAGCCCGCCGATCGCAGCATGGTCCCGATCGTCCCGAGCGACGGATCGAGCGGGTCCACGTACGGCATGTTGTCGTTGTCGTGGATCTCGGTGATCGGCATGTGCTGGCCGGTGTAGATCACCGACCTCGACGAGCTGCACATGGCCGACGCGGCGTAGTAGTTCGAGAACGACGTCCCGAGCTCCGCCAAGCGCTCGTGCGCAGGCAGCCGGTAGCCCGACGGCCGCGGGATCTTCACGCGCTCCTCGTCGCTGACGAGCAACAGGATGTTCGGACGACCGTCCACGTCTCACCACCTCTGCACCGGACCGCCCGGTGCCACCGACCACCCACGGCGTGGGTGCCGGTCGACATTACGTGGCAGTGGAACCTCACCCGGCCGCCGCCTGAGAGCGCCCTCGGACGGCGGACCGATCCTCAGTTCCGGATGATCGCGACCGCGACCAGGACGGCGATGGTGACCAGCAGCAGGGTCGGGATCCACCCGAGGACCTGGCCGGCGCGCGCCGCTCCCCGCCCGCGCGTCGGGATCCGGAGGTCGTCCTGTCGACGTATCCCGACGCTCCCGACGACGATGGCGACGGGACCGAGGATCCAGATCACCAGACTGAGGATGCCGACGACCAGGGCGACCACCGACCACGGCTCGGTCGGGGCATCGGGCCCGAGGACCACCGTCCGGGAGAACTTGTCGTACAGGGTCTGGTGGCGCCGGTCCCAGAAGAACCAGAGCCACGGCAACGTGTAGGCCACGAGCGCCAGGACTGCGAGACCGATCAGGAGGGGGGCCGCCGCGTCATCGCTCTCCCCGTCCCCGGTCGCCACCGCCATCGCCAGGCCGATCGGGAGGATGAGCAGCAGCGGCAGGATCGACGCGAGGATCGCCCGCCACAGGGCCCGCAGGCGACCGATCCCGCCGCCGTAGGTGGCGTCCTCGATCTGGATCCTGGCCATCCCCATGCCGACGCTGGCGCCCCGCCGGGCCATCCGGCCCGGGATCAGCCGCCACCAGATCCACACCGATGCGATCACGTAGGCGGCGAAGATCACGTAGACGATCGCCACGTTGTCGGCCTGGCACCCCGAGCCGATCAGTCGACCCGAGCTCGTCCGGTAGACGGTTGCGCACGACGACAGGTCCGGCCTCGACACCTCAGCGACCAGGCGCAGGAGCCCGAGGGTCGCCGCGTACACCGGGATCTGGGCGATGCCGACGATGACGCCGTCGAGGATGAGGCCGCCGAGCCGGTCGGCGAACCCCGCCGGCCGGTGGGTGATCCCCGAGGTCCGTCTCGGGACGACGTGCCGGCTCTGTGCCGCCGGTGCCCACACGGCCCCGCCACCGGCCGACGGCGCAGGAGCTGCAGGTGGCGGGGGCGGCGGCGGAGTCACGGGTGCTGCGAAGGTGGCGGTGGCGGTGGCGATCGACGGCGGCTCGATCGACGGCGGCTCGATCAACGGCGGCGCGATCGACGGAACCGGCGAAGGAGCCGGGATCGGCTGGTCCGGCACGGCCATCGCCGGCGGCAGGGGCGGAGGACCCGTCGGCGCGGGAGCGACCGTGGCGGGGGCGTCGATCGTGGAGCCGGTCCACGCCTCCCCGTCCCAGTACCGCAGCCGCGCGTCGTCGCCGGGGTCCTTGTACCAACCCGCTCCGGCCATCGTCGCCCCTCCCTCCGGACGGGCACCCTAAGCGACGCCCGCCGACCGTGGGAACGTCGACGCCGCGCAGATCGACCTCAGCGAGCGTTCACGGTGCGGGCGCCGCCCCGGGACCCGGCTCGCTCTCGGGGTAGATGCTGCGGGTCTCGGCTCGCCGGTTGCGATGGTCGACCCAGTCGCTCAGGTACGCCTTCGGGAGGATCTTGATGATCGCGAGGGTGAGGTAGAGCACGGTGTTGATCGCGACGAACGCGCTGAGCACGGCGAACCACCGCGTGTGCATCAACCCTTCCGGCAGCAGCAGACCCGCGGTCAGAACGGCGCTCACGGGGCGACCTCCGTCGTCGCGGTCCGATCGACCGCACCCGCCGGGTCGCCCGGGTCGTGGG
>JAEYSR010000200.1 GCA_023434535.1 Actinomycetes bacterium | reverse complement strand
GTCGGCGGGGGAGGAGAGGAGCCCCGGCGGGGTGTCCTTCACTTTTCTGCACCCTCGGGTTAGCTTTGTTGCTAACTCCAGTTAGCACCTGTTCGGTCCGCCTCCTGCGGCCGGCTCGGTGCCACCGCCGACCGGCGGACGACGGCGCCCGCAGATGGCGGGCGCGTCAGAGAGACGAGGCCATCTCACATGTTCGACGGGAACTTCCGCACCCAGGTCGACGCCGCGGTCAAGCCGATCGGCCAGAGCATCAAGCGCCTGGGCATCACCGCCGACATGATCACCGGTCTCGGCATCGTCATGGCCGTCGCCGCGGCGATCTCGATCGGTGCCGGCTACCTGAACCTCGGACTCCTGTTCCTCGTGCTGACCGGCGTGCCCGACCTGGTCGACGGTGCGGTGGCCAAGGCCTGGGGCACGTCCTCGCAGCGCGGCGCGTTCTTCGACTCGGTGTCGGACCGGCTGACCGACGGCCTCCTGTTCGGTGGCGTGGCCTGGTACCTGACGGCCACCGACGGCCGGCCGTGGGTCGTGATGCTCCCCATCGCCTGCTACGTCTCCGCCTCGCTCGTGTCGTACATCCGAGCCAAGGCCGACGCCCTCGGCCTCGACGGCAGCGGCGGGCTCGTGGAGCGTGCCGAGCGGTTCATCCTCCTCGCCGTCGGCCTTCTCTTCTCGCCGCTGCTCCTGGGCATCCTCGCTCTGATCGTCGTGCTCAACCTGATCACCGCCGGCCAGCGCTTCGTCAAGGTGTGGCGCCAGGCTGCCGCCCCGCCGAAGGCCCTGTCGGACCGTCGCCGGTCCCGCGCCCGTCGGACCGGCCGGACGTCGGGGGCCCGCTGGGCCGAGCAGCGCGCCACCCGCGCCGACCGGCGTCCCCGTCGTTGACCTCCGCGCTGTCGAACCTCTCCGTCGTCGCCCGCTGAGGACCGCGTTCCGTGGAGCTGTCGGTCGGTGGACTCCGCCTGGCGTCGCGCCTGGTGAGAGCGGTGCCCGCGCCCGTGGGCGCGGTCGCGACGCGCGTGCTCGGCCGGTTGGCGGTGCCCCTCTCGGGTGACCAGCGCAGGATCGCCGAGCGCAACATGCGGCGGGTCCTCGGTCCCGACGCCTCCGACCGCCAGATCCGACGTTCGGTCCACGGCGTGTTCGACAGCTACGCCCGCTACTGGTTCGACACCCTCCGACTGCCGGCGCTCGACGCCCGTCAGGTCGCCGACGGCTTCACGATCGAGGGTCTCCAGCACCTCACCGACGCCCTCGACCGCGGCGTGGGCCCGATCCTGGCGCTGCCCCACGTCGGCGGATGGGAGTGGGCGGGTCGCTGGCTGGGCACCGAGCACGGGTGGCCCGTCAGCGCGGTGGCGGAGCAGCTCGAGCCGCCCGAGCTCTACGAGTGGTTCCTCGAGCTGCGCGACGGTCTCGGCATGAACATCATCCCGCTCGGCCCGTCGGCCGGGTCGGACTCGGCCAAGGCCCTCGCGGCCGGCCACGTCATGTGCCTGCTGTGCGACCGGGACCTGGCGGGCACCGGGATCGAGGTCGAGTTCTTCGGCGAGACGACGACCCTCCCCGGCGGGCCGGCACTGATGGCGCTGCGGTCGGAGTCGCCCCTGCTGCCGACGGCCGTGTACTTCCGTGGCAACCGGTGTCACGGCGTGGTCCGGCCGCCGCTCGACACGGAGCGGCGCGGCCGCCTGCGCGACGACGTCCAGCGGGTGACACAGGACCTCGCGAACGAGCTCGAGGTGCTCATCCGGGTGGCTCCCGAGCAGTGGCACCTGCTCCAGCCCAACTGGCCGAGCGACGTGGCGGCCGGGACCGGCGACGCCGTGCTCTCCGACACCGATGGCACCGGGCCCTCCGACGCCGTGCCCCCCGACACCGTGCCCTCCGACACCGATGGCGCCGGGCCCTCGGGCGTCCCGGCGCGACCCGCCGGGTAGGGTGCCGCGGTGCGCATCGGACTGGTCTGTCCCTACAGCCTGACCATGCCAGGCGGGGTGCAGGGCCAGGTCCTGGCTCTCGCACGGTCCATGCGGCGCCGCGGCTACGAGGCCCGCGTCCTCGCTCCCTGCGACGGGCCGCCGCCGGAGCTGTTCGTCACCCCTCTGGGCAACAGCCTCCCGACGGCGTCGAACGGTTCGATCGCTCCCGTGGCGCCGGACCCGGCGGCTCAGTTCCGCACGATCCGGGCGCTGTGGGACGAGGCCTTCGACGTGGTGCACCTCCACGAGCCGCTCGCTCCCGGTCCGACGGTGACCTCGCTCATGCTGAAGCCGGCGCCCCTCATCGGCACCTTCCACGCCGCCGGGTCGCAGCCGGCCTACACGGCGGCGGCGCCCGCGGTGCGGTGGGGTGCCCGTCGCCTGGACCTGCGCGTCGCCGTGTCCGAGGACGCCAAGGCGCTGGCCGACGAGCACCTCGGCGGGGACTACGAGCTGCTGTTCAACGGCATCGAGATCGAGCGCTTCTCACGAGCCGAGCCCTGGCCGACCGACGGTCCCACTGTGCTGTTCGTCGGGCGCCACGAACCCCGGAAGGGGCTCGACGTCCTCCTCGGATCGCTGGCGCACCTCCCGAGCGACGTCCGCATCTGGGTGGCCGGGACCGGGCCCGACACCGAGTCGCTCCGGGCCCGGTTCGACGACGACCGCATCGAGTGGCTGGGACGGATCGACGACGACGAGCGGGACCGGAGGCTGGCCGGCGCCGACGTGTTCTGCGCTCCGTCGCTCGGCGGCGAGTCCTTCGGGGTCATCCTGCTGGAGGCCATGGCCGCCGGCACGCCCGTCGTCGCGAGCGACATCCCCGGCTACGCCAAGGTCGCGACCGCCCCCGCCCCCGACGGCTCGGTGCCCGAGGAGCCCGCCGCCGTGCTCGTCCCCGTCGGCGACTCCGCGGCACTGGGAGCGGCGCTCGCCGAGGTCCTCGGGAACCCCGACGTGTCGGCCCGTCAGCGTCGGCTCGGCCACGAGCGGGTGCGGCCGTTCGACATGGAGCGCCTGGCGGACCTGTACGTCGAGCGGTACCGACGCCTGCTGGCCTGACCGCCTCCGGACCCGGAGTGCCCCGTCGGCGGCGTCGACAAGTAACCTCGGCCTCCGTGTCCAGCCCCTCCGTGACCGACGCCGAGCGCTCCGGCACCCCGACCTTCCAGCACAAGTCGACCGCGGTCGTCCGAGCGCTGTCGTTGTTCGGGATCATGCCGGCCATGGTCGTGGCCGTCGTGCTCGGCGTGATCGTGGGTCCCCTCCCGGGTCTGGTGGCGCTCGTCGTCGTCGCCGCGGCGTGGGCCGCGTACGTGCAGGTCCGAGCCCGGGGATCGCTCGACCGCCTGCTGTCCGCCGTGGGTGCCAGGCCCATGGCCGACGAGGTGTCACCCCGGTGGGTCAACGTCGTGGACGGCCTCGGCATCACCAGCGGCATCAACGACGTCGAGCTGTGGCGCAGCGACGGGAGCGGCGCCAACGCCCTGGCCGCGGTGTCGGGCGACCGTTGCGTGATCGTGGTGACCGACCAGCTGGTCGAGCAGCTGAGGGTCGTGGAGCTCGAAGGCGTCGCGGCCAACCTGCTCGGACGGATCAAGGACGGCTCCGCCGGCTACGGCACCGTGACCTTCGGCCTGCTCGGAGGCTTCCTCGGCTCCATCGACGCCGCCGGCAAGCTGGTCGCCGACGGCCTGGGGGACCAGCGCTCGGTCCACTCCGACTTCGTCGCCGTGGAGACCACCCGGTACCCGCCCGGTCTGGCGTCCGCGTTGGAGCACCTGGAGCGGATCGGCACCGTGGTCCCGGGCACACCGCCGGCCACCGCCCACCTGTGGGTGGCCCCCGTCGTCGACGGGGACGTGGGCGTGGACCCCGCGATCGCTGCGACGGCGTGCCAGCCCCTCGACTACCGGGCCGCGGTCCTGCACGAGCTCTGATCGAGCCCTGATCGAGCCCTCATCGACCGCCCGACGGCACGGGCGCCGATTCGCGCTTCGGGTCTCCAGCGGGACCGTCGATAGACTCGGGCCCATGTCCCAGGCCGATTCGTCCCCCTCCTCCGGCAGCGCCCACCAGACCGGTTCCCAGCTGGTCAAGCGAGGTCTCGCCGAGATGCTCAAGGGCGGCGTCATCATGGACGTCGTCAACGCCGAGCAGGCCAAGGTGGCCGAGGACGCCGGCGCCACCGCGGTGATGGCGTTGGAGCGGGTTCCGGCCGACATCCGCGTCGACGGCGGCGTTGCCCGCATGAGCGACCCGGTGATGATCGAGGGCATCCAGGCCGCGGTGACCATCCCGGTCATGGCCAAGGTGCGCATCGGTCACTTCGTCGAGGCCCAGATCCTGCAGTCGCTCGGCGTCGACTACGTCGACGAGTCCGAGGTGCTGACCCCGGCCGACGAGACCCACCACATCGACAAGTGGGCCTTCACGGTGCCCTTCGTGTGTGGCGCGACGAACCTCGGTGAGGCGTTGCGGCGGATCTCCGAGGGTGCGTGCATGATCCGCTCCAAGGGCGAGGCCGGCACCGGCAACATCGTGGAGGCGGTGCGGCACCTTCGGTCCATCACCGGTGACATCCGCAAGCTCACCCAGGCGGATTCGGCGGAGCTGTTCGAGTGGGCCAAGCAGCTGCGGGCTCCGCTGCCGCTGGTGCAGGAGGTCGCGGACACCGGCACCCTGCCGGTGCCGCTGTTCTGCGCCGGCGGGATCGCCACGCCGGCCGACGCCGCGCTGGCCATGCAGCTGGGCGCGCAGGCGGTCTTCGTGGGCTCGGGGATCTTCAAGTCCGACGATCCGGCGCCGCGGGCCAAGGCGATCGTGGAGGCGACCACGCACTTCAACGACGCGGACATCCTGGCCAAGGTCAGCCGCGGGCTGGGCGCCCCGATGACCGGTATCGGCATGGACCAGATCGAGGTCACGTTCTCGGAACGTGGTTGGTGAAGGTCGGCGTCCTCGCCCTGCAGGGGGCTTTCTCGCTGCACGCCCGCACGCTCGACGAGCTGGGCGTGGCCACCGTGGAGGTCCGTCTGCCGAGCCAGCTCGACGACGTCGACCGGCTGGTCGTGCCCGGCGGTGAGTCCACGACCATGTCCATGCTGGCCGAGCGCTTCGGGCTCCTCGAGCCCTTGCGGGACTTCGTGGACTCCGGTCGTCCCGTCTTCGGCACCTGCGCCGGGGCGATCCTGCTGAGCTCGGAGATCCTCGACGGTCGACCCGACCAGCACTGCCTCGGCGCCATCGACGTGTCGATCCGGCGGAACGCCTTCGGCCGTCAGATCGACAGCTTCGAGACCGAGGTGGACGTGCCGGCGCTGGCCGAGGCGGGGTTGGGCGACGAGCCGTTCCACGCCGTGTGCATCCGTGCTCCGGTCATCGAGCGGGTCGGCGACGGCGTCGAGGTGCTGGCGACCATCGACGGGAATCCCGCGCTGGTCCGCAGCGGCGCGATCATGGTGGGCATCTTCCATCCCGAGCTCGCCGGCGACCGCCGCCTGCACGAGCTCTTCGTCAGCTGAGCGATCGGCGTCCCGCCCGGCGGGACACCGGCATCGGCGGACCACGACGGCCCCGGACGCCCGCCGCAGCGCGGGTTCCGGAGCGGTCGAACACCAGGGTCGACCCCGCAACACGGTCGACAGAACAGGAGCGGCATGTCCGGGCATTCCAAGTGGGCGACGATCAAGCACAAGAAGGGTGCGGCCGACGCGAAGCGCGGCAAGTTGTTCGCCAAGCTCATCCGCCAGGTCGAGGTCGCTGCCAAGAACGGCGGCGGCGACCCGGAGATGAACCCGACCCTGCGGACGATGTACCAGAAGGCCCGGGACGCCTCGGTGCCTCTCGACACGATCGAACGGGCCATCAAGCGCGGCACCGGTGAGCTCGAGGGCGTCACCTACGAGGAGGTCACCTACGAGGGCTACGCGCCCCACGGCGTGGCGATCTACATCGAGGCGCTGACCGACAACCGCAACCGCACCGGTCCCGAGGTGCGCTCGATCTTCTCCAAGCAGGGCGGCTCGATCGCCGAGCCCGGCGCGGTGGCCTGGCAGTTCGAGCGCAAGGGCCTGGTGATGGTCCCGGGCTCGGTCGACGAGGACGAGCTCATGCTGGCCGCCATCGACGCCGGCGCGGACGACGTGTCCAACGACGGCGAGCACTGGCAGGTGACGTGCGAGGCGCAGCTGACCGCAGCGGTGCGCAGCGCCATCGAGGAGGCCGGCATCGCCGTCGACTCCTCCGACCTCACGATGCTGCCCACGTCGACGGTCGAGCTCGACTCCACGGAGGCGGCCAAGGCCGTGCTGCGACTGGTCGACGCGCTCGAGGACCACGACGACGTGCAGCACGTGTACGCCAACATGGACATCCCCGACGACGTCCTCGCGGCGATCGACGCGTGACCGGGGCCGAGGACGCGGACGGGGGCGTCCACGTCGGCCCCGACGTGCTGCGGGTCGGTGACCCCGCACCCGACTTCACCCTCGACGGCGTGGACGGCCGCACCCG
>JAEYSR010000038.1 GCA_023434535.1 Actinomycetes bacterium | reverse complement strand
GCCAGCTGCTCCTGGGTCGGTTCCCGCGGGGAGATGGCCTCCTCGGCGTAGAGGGCGGTCACCGCCCCACCGCCGACCGACAGGAGCGCCCCCTTCCGGAAGGCGTGGCTGAACGAGCCGCCGAGGAACACCAGGCCGGTCTCGCCGTCGGAGTCCACCGCCGACAGGTACGGCTGGACCATGACGGGTCGCCCGGCCTCGAGCAGCGCAGTCGCCTGCGCCGCCGCGGCTCCGACGGCGTTCCCGTCGGCATCCGGCGAGGCGTAGCGGACCGTGTCCTTGGACCCGGCCGACACGGTCGGCTTGACCACGAACTCCGACGAGGGCGGGATCGCCTCCGCGATCCGCTCGGCCGGTCGCGTGCCGTCGCCGGGCAGCAGGAAGGTCGTGTCGGTGACCGGCACGCCGTCGGCCGCGAGGTCGGCGAGGTAGCGCTTGTCGGTGTTCCAACGCACGAGCGAGGCCGGGTTTCGCAGGTCCGTCACCGACCCGACGTGGTCGGCCCAGGCCAGGAACTCGTCGCGTCGCAGCGCGTAGTCCCACGTCGAGCGGATGACCACCAGGTCGAACCCGGCCCAGTCGACCTCGCCGTCGTCCCAGACCTGCTCGGTCGCGTCGAGGCCCAGGTCGCCCAGCGCTCCGAGCAGCAGGGGAGCGTCCTCGTCGGCCCGCCACGCCTCCCGGCACGTGGCGATGGCGATCCGTCCGCCCCGCGAATCAGGTGTCGTCGTGCTCACGAGCGCAGGACGGTAGCGGGTCGCCCGGAACCGCTCCGGTCGGGGGTGGCAGTCGGGTGTCGGGCCGGGGTCGAGGTGTGACGTGCGACGCCGATGTCGAGGCCGGGCGCCGGGCGTGACACCATCTGGGCCTATGTCATCCGGGGACACGTCGACCATCACGTCCGAGCCGACGGCAGCGGGGCCGTCCGCCCTGCTCGAGCGGTGCGTCACGGCCGCACGCCGCGGCCTCCCGCTGGACCGCGACGACGCGCTCGCCGTCCTCCGCCTGGACGACGCCGACACGGTGGCCGCGGTGGCGGCAGCCGGGGAGCTGCGTCGGGCCGCGTTCTCCAACACGGTGAAGATGAACTTCCTCGTGAACCTGAAGTCCGGGCTGTGCCCCGAGGACTGCGACTACTGCTCGCAGCGCCGCGGGTCCGAGGCCGGCATCCTCACCTACCGGACGGTGGGATCCGACGTCGTCCACGACGCCGCGTCGAGGGCGGTCCACGCCGGCGCCGCCCGCGTCTGCCTGGTGTCGAGCGGCCGCGGTCCGACCGACGCCGACGTGGAGCACGTGGCCGAGGCCGTCATGGCCGTCCGCGACGCCCACCCGGGCCTCGAGGTGTGCGCCTGTCTGGGTCTCCTGGCCGACGGCCAGGCCGAGCGTCTCGCCGATGCGGGGGTCGACGCCTACAACCACAACCTCAACACGTCGGAGGCCCGGTACGGCGACATCTGCACCACCCACGGCTTCCAGGACCGGGTCGACACCGTGGACTCGGCCAAGGCTGCGGGCCTGTCGCCCTGCTCGGGTGCGCTGTTCGGGATGGGGGAGTCCGACGAGGACATCGTGGACGTGGCGTTCGCCCTGCGGGCGCTCGAGCCGGACTCGGTCCCGATCAACTTCCTGATCCCGGTGGACGGGACCCCGATGGCGGGGCGGTGGGAGCTCACCCCGCAGCGTTGCCTGCGCATCCTCGCGATGTTCCGACTGATGTTCCCGACGACCGAGATTCGCATCGCCGGCGGCCGGGAGGTGCACCTGCGCTCCGTCCAGGGCCTGGCGCTCGAGGTGGCCAACAGCATCTTCGTCGGCGACTACCTGACCACCGAGGGCCAGGCCGCCCACCAGGACCTGGAGCTGCTGGCCGACTGGGGCTTCGTCCCCCTGGAGCTGCCCGGCGGCGTCGAAGCCGCGTGCTCGCACGACCACGGTCACGACCACAAGCCGGTCGGCGCCTCGGTGTCGGTCCCGGCCGACGCCTCGGAGACCGGTGGTGCTCCCGGGTCCGAGTCCGCTGGGGGACGTGAGGACCTGGTGCGGATCCGTCGTCGGGGCGTGGGCACCGACCTGCCGCCGAACGCCTGACGTCGCTGCGCCCGGTCGCCGCGGTCGGGGCGACGGGGACCGGAGGCGGAGCGCACCGAGTCGCAGTCCGGGGTCCTCCCGTGGGTACTGTCGACCCGGTGAAGACTCGATCGAGAGCGGCCACGGCCTGGTTCCTGCGGATCCTCGTCGTCGCCGCCGTGGCGGTGGTGTGGTTCATCCCGCCGTTCGCCCAGGAGCAGAGCGACACGGCGAAGATCTCCCGCTACGACGCCGTCTTCGACCTCGCCGCCGACGGCACCCTGAAGATCACCGAGACGCTCGACGTCGTGATGCCGCCGGGCAAGCGCGGCATCTTCCGGATCTTCGACACCCGCGACGAGCGTCGAAACGGCGTGGAGCACCCGGTCCAGGACCTGTCGGTCACCCGTGACGGCCAGCCCGAGCCCTATCAGTGGGACGAGGCGCCGGCGGGCCAGGAGTCGCTGCGGATCGGCGACGCGAACGTGTACCTGGAGGCCGGCACCCACACGTACGTGATCACGTCGACCACGACCGACACGTTGGAGCGGGGACCTCGCGACACGGTCCGCTGGTGGTGGAACGTGGTCGGCACCGGCTGGCAGATGTCGATGGACTCGGTGAAGGTGACCGTGAACCTGCCCGCCGAGGTGTCCCGGGTCGAGTGCGTCGAGGACGAGGGCACCCCGTGCACGGCGAACGTGGCCGAGCGCACGGTCACGGTGGAGACCGGACCCCTGGCCCCCTACACGCCGGTGACGCTGCGGGCGACCTTCCCCGAGGGCGCGCTGCCCCGGCCGCCGGCGGACCCGACCGACAACACGCTCCTGCTCTCGATCGTCGCCGGGGTGATCGGGGTCGCCCTCGGCGCCTGGTTCATCGTCGCGACCCGTGAACGACGGCCGGGCTTCCCGGTCCTGTTCGAGCCGCCCGCCGGGATCTCGCCGGCGCTCGGCGCCAAGGTCCTCCACGAGGTCGACTCCTCCGACGACTTCCAGGCCACCCTCTACGACCTCGGTTCCAAGGGCGTGATCCGGCTGGACGGCAACGACGACGCGTGGACGGTGAACCTGCTGGTGGACCCGGTCGAGGGCCAGGTGCCCGAGATGGAGCGGGCGATGCTCGCGGGGCTCGGGCTCACGCAGGCCGGTGACTCGTTCCTGGTGTCGAAGTCGGCGTCGTCGGGCGAGAAGATCTCGACCGCGCGATCGACCATGCGAGGCATCGTCTCCCGCCAGGCCGAGGAGTACCTGAAGCCGTCGGGCGCCGGCATCGTCGGGAACCTCCTCGGGTGGCTGGCGACGTTCGGCGTCGTCGCGCTGGCCGGGGTGTGGCTCTTCGGCAGCGGCGGGTGGTTCAGCTGGCCGCTGTTCATCGGCCTCGCCGCGTTCGCTCTGGTCGCGGTGACGGTCTCGGCGGACCCCGGGACCCGGACCAAGCGCACGCCGGAGGGTCGCGAGCTGTGGTCACGGGCCGGCGGCTTCTCCCGCTTCCTGACCACCGACTCGTCCGAGTCGCGGTTCGAGGCGGCCAAGCACCTCGACTGGTACCCGTCGTACCTGGCGTGGGCGCTGGTGTTCGGCTCGGCCGACGCCTGGGCGAAGCGCTTCGAGTCCCAGGGCGTGGCCCTTCCGGCGGTGCCGTGGATCTACTGGACCGGGGTCGGCTACCACGGCCAGTCGTTCTCCTCCTCGATCACGAGCTCGTTCGACGCCGCGATCAGCTCCGCGAACTCCAGCTACGCCGCGTCGCAGGTCCAGTCCGCCGCGTCGAGCTTCGGCGGGGGAGGCGGGTTCTCCGGCGGGTCGGGCGGCGGCGGAGGCGGCGGCGGCTCGTGGTGATGCCGGCCCGGCTGCGGTGACGTCGTCGTCCGGAGCCGCCCGATGGGGGAGCGGCGGAGGCGGCGGCGGGTCTCCGTCAGATCGATGAGGTCCGTGATGCCGGCCCGGCCTCGGATGCCGGACCTGCCAGACTGTGGCCCGACGACCGGAGGGTTCCTGTGCTGATCGTGATCATCGTCATCGTCGTTCTCGTCGTCGTGGTCGGCCTCCTGGTCGTCACGGCGCTCAACAAGCTGCGTCAGCAGCGGGTGTCGGTCGACGAGGCGTTCGCCGGCATCGACGTGCAGCTCACCCGCCGCGCCGAGCTCATCCCCAACCTGGTCGAGACCGTCAAGGGCTACATGGGACACGAGCGCGGGACGCTCGAGGCGGTGACCCAGGCCCGCGCCGCAGCGCAGTCCGCGGGTTCGGTGGAGGAGAAGGCAGCGGCCGACGGTCAGATGCGCCAGGCGCTCGCCAACCTCTTCGCCGTCGCCGAGGCCTATCCCGACCTCAAGGCGTCGACGAACTTCCAGCAGCTGCAGGGCGAGCTGACCCGCACCGAGGACCAGCTGGCCTTCGCCCGTCAGTACTACAACGACTCGGTCGCCACGCTGAACCGCACCATGGTGACGATCCCGTGGTCGCTGTTCGCGGGCATGTCGGGCGTGGACAAGGGCGTGTTCTACGACGCACCCGACGGGCACGCGGCGCCGCCGACCGTCAGCTTCGGCTGAACCCGACGGCGCAGCAGGCCAGGGCCCGAGCGGGGCCCGTCAGGCGGTGGGCGGCACGAGGCCGAGCGCCTGGCGGAGGTCGTCGAGCATGACGTGCGCGTCGGGGAAGTCCATCTGCCCGGCGTGGGTGATGTGCAGGTCCGCGATGCCGTGGGCCCAGGTCCACACCTGGTACGCCACGTAGCGGGCGTCGGAGCTGCGGGTGGGAGCGCCGGCGTCGATGCAGTCCTGGACGATCTGGACCAGGGCGTCGAAGGCCTGGTCGCCGGCCAGGTGCTTGGTCTCGGAGTCGACCTCGAACATCACGGGGTTCGAGAACAGGATCCGGTAGCTCCCGCCCTGCTGCTCGGCGAAGTCGATGTAGGCCCGTCCGGCCTCGGCGATGCGCTGGAAAGGGTCGTCCACGTCCGCGACCTTCTCGGCGAGCCGCTCGGCGAAGCCCTGGAAGCAGCAGCCGACGGCCTCCTGGACCAGCTCGTCGCGGTCCTCGAAGTGGCGGTACGCCGCGGTCGGTGAGACCCCCGCCTCCCGGGCGATGGCCCGGATCGACACGTCGTCGGGATGAGGTGCGTCCGCGAGGAGGCGCAGCGCTGCGTCGAGGAGCTCGTCGCGCAGGCGGTCGCCCTGACCCCGCGGGTTGCGGGCGCGCTCGGGGCGAGCGGGTTCCGACGGATCGGTGACGGGCTCTGTCACGTCCGTTGATGCGGTGACGTCGGTCATGTGCTGGGAAAAACCTACCCAAAGAGGTTGACAGCCGTCAGTGTACGCGAGTGAATGAACAACTGTAAACACACAGTCGTACACGTACGAGTGTTCACACAGGTTCGATCTCCTCCGAGCGACGGACGTACCCGCCGCTCGATCCCGTCCTCACCGGAGGCCCACATGTTCGGAACCATCGGCCAGCTGTCCGTCCGCCGCCCTCGAGCGGTGCTCGCCGTCACGGCGGTGTTCCTGGTCCTCGCCGCCGCGCTCGGCTCCGGGGTGTTCGACCGGCTCTCGGGCGGCGGCTTCCAGGACCCGGCGGCGGAGTCGACCCGGGCCGAGGCGTTCCTGCAGGACCGCTTCGACTCTGGAGCCCCCAACTTCGTGGTCGTCGCCACGGCGCCGTCCGATCCGGGTGCCGCTCCGGCAGGTGGCGGCACGGCCGGCGACGCCCCCGCCGTGGACGCGCCGGCCGCCGTCGCTGCCGGCGACGAGCTCACTCAGACGCTGGCCCGCGACGACGACGTCGCCGAGGTGCTCAGCTACTGGAGCCTCGGTCGGGTCGCCCCACTCCGCAGCACCGACGGCCGCAGCGCCATCGTGGTCGCCCGCCTCGCGGGGGACGAGGACGCGGTGATGACGGCGTCGGAGCGCCTGCAGGAGGAGCTGGGCGACCGCTTCGACGTGCTGTCCCTCGGCTACTCGGGCAGGGGTCCGGTCTTCTCCGCGGTGTCGAGCAACATCGAGGGCGACCTCGCCACCGCCGAGTCCGTCGCCGTCCCGATCACGCTCCTCCTGCTGGTCATCGTCTTCGGCGGCCTCGTCGCCGCCGGCCTGCCCCTTCTCGTGGGAGCGGTGTCGGTGCTCGGCACGTTCTTCACGCTGTGGGTCGTCGCCCAGTTCACCGACGTGTCGGTGTTCTCGATCAACCTGGTGACCGCACTCGGCCTCGGACTGGCGATCGACTACTCGCTGTTCATCGTGAGCCGTTTCAGGGAAGAGCTCGCCCACCACCCGCGGTCCGACTGGGCGCCCGACGAGCACCGGGCGGTGAGAGCGGCCGTGGTCCGCACCGTGGAGACCGCGGGACGGACCGTGGCCGTGTCGGCCCTGACCGTCGCCGTGTCGCTGTCGGCGCTGCTCGTCTTCCCCCTCTACTTCCTCCGCTCCTTCGCCTTCGCCGGCGTGGGCGTGACGTTGGTGGCCGCGGTGACGTCGGTGGTGGCCCTTCCGGCGCTGCTGGCCATCCTGGGCCGACGGGTGGACTCGCTGCGGCTCCTCCGCCGACGTGCACCCGCGGCGGCGGCCGGCGCGGGCGGGAGCAGCGCCGGCGGGAGCGGCGGCTTCTGGCGACGCACGGCCGAGGCGGTCATGCGTCGGCCCGTCGTGGTCGCCGTCGTCGGGGTGGTCGTGCTGCTGCTCCTCGGAGCACCGTTCCTGGGAGTGCGCTTCGGCGTCCCCGACGAGCGGGTCCTGCCCGAGGGCGATCCGGCCCGCGTCGCGACCGAGCGCCTGCAGGCCGGGTTCTCCTCGGAGGAGGCCGACGCGTTCGCGGTGGTCGTCACGAGCGACGACGGCGCCGCCATCCCCGACGGTGAGGTCGACGCCTACGCCATGGCGTTGTCGGGCATCGACGGCGTCCAGCGCGTGGACGCCCCGACCGGGCGTTACGTCGACGGGACGCCGGTCGCCCCCAGCGACGCCATGCTCGAGAGCTACCGGTCGGGCGCCTCGGTCCGGCTGGGCGTGGTCCCGGACGTGGTGCCGATCTCGCCCGAGGGCGAGCAGCTCGTGGCCGATCTCCGCGCCGAGCCCGCCCCGGGCGCCGTCCTCGTCGGGGGACGCTCGGCGGAGTTCGTGGACTCGACCGACGCGATCGCCTCCCGCCTCCCGTGGGCCCTGGCCATCATCGCCGTGGCGACGTTCGTCCTCCTGTTCCTGATGTTCGGCTCCGTGCTCGTGCCGTTGAAGGCGATCGTCCTCAACATGCTCTCCCTGAGCGCCACGTTCGGCGCCATGGTCTGGATCTTCCAGGAGGGCCACCTGTCGGGCGTGCTGGGGTTCACCCCGACGGGCCTGACCGACACGACCACGCCGATCCTGATGTTCTGCATCGCCTTCGGCCTGTCCATGGACTACGAGGTGTTCCTCCTGTCGCGGATCAAGGAGGAGTACGACCGCACCGGCGACAACACCGAGGCGATCGCCGTCGGCCTCGAGCGGTCGGGACGGATCGTCACCGCGGCCGCCGCTCTCCTCACCGTCACCTTCCTGGCCTTCGCCACGTCGGGGATCAGCTTCATCAAGCTGTTCGGCCTCGGCCTGGCGCTGGCGGTGGTCATGGACGCCACGCTCATCCGGGCGACCCTCGTCCCGGCGTTCATGAAGCTGGCGGGCGACGCCAACTGGTGGGCCCCGGGATGGATGCGGCGCCTGCACGACCGCTTCGGCTTCTCCGAGCACGCTCCCGATCCCGACGGCGGGATCGACGCCACGGCGTCCGCATCGGCCGATCCGTGCGACCTGGAGCCGTCGGCGCCCGACGTCGACGCGGGGGAGAGGGTTCCGGCCGATGCCGGTGTCGGCTGACCGGTAGCGTCGCCGCCGTCGGTGGAAGGGGACGGGGTGGACGCGACGGCCGGAGGTGAGGTGCGACCGCGGCACGCGAAGGAGGTCGAGCCGGGGGAGATCGACCTCGACTCCGTCGACCTCTGCGACCTCGCACTCTTCGACCACGGCTTCCCCCACCATGTGTTCGCCGCGCTGCGCTCCGAGCGCCCGGTGTGGTTCCATCCGCCGACCCCCAACGTCCCCGGGGGCGAGGGCTTCTGGGTGCTCAGCCGGTACGCGGACGTGGTGGCGGCGGCGTCGGACGGCCGGACCTTCTCCAGCGTCGGCGGCCCCGGTCGCGACGGCGGGGGGACGCTCATCGAGGACCTGCCCGACGGCTACACGGGCGTGCTGCTCAACATGACCGACGACCCGCACCACCAGCGGTTCCGGTCGCTCCTGACCCCGGCCCTGTCGCCCCGGGCGGTGCGGGACCTGTCGGCCGACCTCCGTGGGCGCGCCGGGCGGATCGTCGCCGACGCGGTCCGACGCTCGTCGGAGGGCGGCAGCGTCGACCTCCTGGTCGACGTCGCGGCGGAGCTCCCGCTGCAGGCCGCGGCCTCCCTCCTCGGGGTGCCGCAGGAGGACCGTGCGCTGCTGATCGAGTGGGCGGACGCCACGCTCGACCACGACGACCGCGACCTCGGCGGCACCTCCGACCGCGCCGCGGCTGCCGCGGTGGCGATGTTCGAGTACGGAACGCAGCTGATCGAGGCCCGGCGGTCCGCCCCGGGTGACGACCTCCTGTCGCTCGCTGTGCGGGGCGTGATCGACGACGAGGCCGCGCCGGGTGGGTGCCGACCGCTCCGCGACGACGAGCTCCAGCTCCTGTTCTCGCTCCTCGTGGCGGCCGGGACCGAAACCACCCGCAACACGATCGCGGTCGGTGTGGCCGCCCTCGCCGCCCGTCCGACGGACTGGGAGGCGCTCCGGTCCGACCGCGAGCTCGTTCCCGGGGCCGTGGAGGAGATGCTCCGCTGGGCGTCGTCGACCCCGTACAACCGCCGCACGGCGACCCGGGACGTGGAGATCGGCGGCGAGGTCGTCGCAGCCGGCGATCGGATCACGCTGTGGTGGGCGTCGGCCGACCGCGACGAGGCGGAGTTCGACGACCCGGAGCTGTTCGACATCGGACGTCGACCCAACCGCCACCTGGCCTTCGGGCACGGATCGCACTTCTGCCTCGGAGCCCGGCTGGCCCGCATGGAGATCGCCGCCGTGCTCGAGGCGCTGCTCGACGCCGTGGAGCCGCCCGAGCAGGTCGGCCCGGTCGAGTGGACCCGATCGAACAAGCACACGGGCGTCCGCCACCTCCCGGTGTCCCTCCGGCCGCTGTCGTGACCCGATGGAGCTGTCCTGACCCGATGGCGCCGTCCTGACCCGGTGGCGCTGTCCTGGCCGCTGCCGTCCGCGACGCGTGGGACGGCCCCTCCTGGGTGAACGCCTCGGCACCGGATGGGCCGTATGGCCCACATGTGCCGTCGGGCACCTCTGCTCAGGTCGGAGTGGGCCGACGAATCGTTACGCTGTAGCCACGTCCGACATCGACCGTCCGCCGATCCACGGCGGTCGCGTCGCCGCCGGACTGCCGGGGCGACGTCGATCCTGTTCGTCGACCCGGTTGCTGGGACCGAACAGGACTGGGACGCACGCGTGGCCATCACGAACTCCGAGACCAACATGACGGCCACGGTCGCGGTCCCGGAGTCGCGTCGTCGTGCGGACGGCGAGCTCGTGTCCGACACGGTCCGTTCCGCCTCGGCGTCCCCCTCCGCCTCCGAGCCACCGACGCTCGCGCTGGTCCGACGACGTCAGGAGCGGGGCCCGGTCCTCTCGCACTTCTCCCTCCGGACCCTGCTGCTCAAGGCCGGCGTCGTGGCCGCGGACGTCCTGACGATCTTCGCCGCCTACATGTTGACGACGCTGATCGTCGGCAACTGGTCCGAGTGGAGCCCCTCCACGGTGGAGGACCACCTCAGGGTGGCGGTGTTCACGCTCCCCGTGTGGCCGATCCTCTTCGCCCGCCAGCAGCTCTACGCCTCGCGGTTCCTGACGCGGCTGATGGACGAGCTCCGCCGGGTGGCGCACGTCGTGGTCGTCGGCACCGTGGCCCTGGTCGTCCTGGGCTGGCTCGCCGACATCGAGATCGACCGTCTGTGGGTGGTCACGTTCCTGTTCGTCGCCCTCATGTGCGTCACGCTCGAGCGCTTCGCCGTCCGGCGCTGGTTCGTCCACCGTCGCAAGACCGGCCGCTCGCTGCGCGACGTGGTCATCATCGGCACCAACACCGAGGCCCTCGATCTGGCCGACGCGCTGCAGAACCCGGCGCTCGGCTACCGCCTGGTCGGCTACGTGTCGACCGATCCCACGGTCACGGGCAGGGCCGGGGACCTGCCCGTCCTGGCCGGGACCGCCGACACCGTGGCGTTCGCCCACTCGCTGGGTGCCCAGGGCGTCATCCTGGCGACGACCAGCCTCGACGTCGGCCTCTCGAACCGCCTGCTCCGGGAGCTGCTCGACGGCGGCCTGCACGTGGAGATGACCTCGGGACTGCGCGACGTCACGCCCGAGCGCATGACCGTCCGCCCGCTCGGTCGCCACCCGGTCGTCTACCTCGAACCCGCCCGTCGCTTCGGCTGGCGCGCCGTCGCCAAGCGGACCTTCGACACCGTCCTGTCGGGCATCGCGCTGGTCCTGACCGCGCCGATCCTCCTGGTCGCGGCCATCGCCATCAAGGTGACGTCACCGGGTCCCGTCCTGTTCCGACAGGTCCGCGTCGGCCGCGACGGCGAGCCGTTCTACGTGCTGAAGCTGCGCACGATGGTCGTCGACGCCGAGGAGCGGCTGGCCGAGCTGCTCGAGCAGAACGAGTCGGACGGTCCGCTGTTCAAGATGCGCCACGACCCCCGGATCACCAGCGTCGGTCGCATCCTCCGCAAGCTGTCGATCGACGAGCTTCCCCAGCTCTGGAACGTGGTCCGCGGCGACATGAGCCTGATCGGCCCCCGCCCTGCGCTCCCGCGGGAGGTGGCCGAGTGGGGCGACGAGCTGCACGAGCGTCTCCGGGTCCGGCCCGGGATCACCGGCATGTGGCAGGTCAGCGGACGCAGCGACTCGGGCTTCGAGGAGTACCAGCGCCTCGACCTGTTCTACGTGGACAACTGGTCGATCCTCATCGACATCGGGATCCTGCTGCGCACCGTGCCGGCGGTCATCACCGGCCGCGGCGCCAGCTGAACCTCAGACCATCGACGCCGCGCCGCCGCCCCCGGACGGGGGGACGAAGGCGATCATGAAGCCGTCGGTCCCGCCCGCCGCCGGCGTCGTTCCGAGCTGACCCGTCGTCGAGCCCGCCAGCACGATCAGTCCCGACTCCGTCCTCGTCATCGAGCTGACGAGCTCGTCGCCGGTCGAGCCGAACTGGGCGACCCACCGGACCTCGCCGGTCTCGGCGTCGATGGCCGCCAGGAACCCGTCCTCGCCGCCGCCCGCGGGCGGTGCGGTCGTGTCGGGTGCGCTCGAGTCGGGTGCGGTCGTCGTGCTGCTGTCCGGCCCGGCCGGGTCGGGGGAGGCGCTCGGGGTCAGGGAGATGCGCTGGCCGCCGATGATCTCGCCGGCTGTCGTGCCGCTCACGTAGACCGTGGACCCGTCGACGACCACCCCGGTCGCCCGGTCCTCGACGGTCGATCCCAGCTGCACGGCCCACAGCTGCCGGCCGGAGGCGTCGAACGCGCTCACCAGCGCGTCGGTCCCGCCGAGCGAGGCGGAGGTGCCCACGGCTCCGCCGGTGGTGCCGGCTCCCACGAAGATCTCCGTGCCGCGACGGGGGTCGCCGCCGCTGGCGACCGCGAGCGCCCGGTCCTCGGCGGTGGACCCGAACTGGGTCAGCCACCGCAGGTTGCCCCGCGGGTCGATCCGGGCCATCCAGGCGTCGACGCCGCCGATGGTGCCGCCCACGTCGCCGTCGGTGCGGCCCTCGGTCGAGCCGCCGACGATCGCGTCGCCGTCGTCGCTGGTGGTGACGGCGTTCGCCTCGTCCGATGCCGTGGTCCCGAACTGCCGGGCCCACTGGACGGCGCCGGACCGGTCCAGGCGGGTGACCAGGGCGTCGCCCTCGCCCAGGTAGCCGCCGGTGGGGTCCTTGGCCTCGGGGAAGAGCCCGACAGTCCGGCCGACGGCGTAGGCCCCGAGCTCGGTGGTCGACCCCGCGGCGTCGGATCGTGACGCGTGGACCGCGACCGATCTGACGTCGTCGTCGAGGTCGCTGCCCACCGCCTGCGCCGGCCCGAGCGCGCCGTCGGCGCCGACCGAGGCGCACCACGCATCGGTTCCGCCGGCGGGGCCCACCACGGGACGGTCGGCGGCCGGTGCCGACGGCGTGGTGCCGCAGGCCAGGGTCACCGATGGCGTGTCGGCGGCATCGCCCTGGGTTCCGGACGATCCCGTGTCCGGACCGTCGGCGATGCCGTTGGCCGCCGCGGTGCGGTCCTGGGTGGCCTGGGTGGTGGCCGTGGGGGTCCCGTCGGCCGCGGCCACCACGTCGACGAACGCCGCGGTCGCTCCCGACGCGGGCGGCGTCGACGCAGCGAGGCCGGTCGTGGTCCCCGCGCCGAGGACGGAGTCGTCGCGACCGGTGACCGACCGGAGCTCGTCGTCGCCCGGGCCGCCGACCTGGCGGACCCAGGCGACGGGCAGCGGTTCCGCCGCCTCGGGCGGGGCGGTGGTGCTCGGTGGCGCCGTCGTGGTGGTGGGACGGGTCGTCGTCGTGGTGGACGCGGAGTCGTCGTCGGAGCAGCCGACGAGGGCCAGCGTCGTCGCGGCGAGGAGCGCCAGCGTCCAGCGGGCCGAACGCCGTCGGAGAAGGACCATGGGGAGCAGTATCCCCGGTCGGCGGCCTCCACCGGCGTCACTCACGGGCGAGCGGGGCCTCTGTACGCTCCGGCGGTGCCGCATCCCTCGCACCCCTCCCGCCGCCGGTCCGGGAGGACCTTCCTGCTCGCTGCCGCCGTCGCGCTGGCTGTGGCGCTCGTCACCTCGTGCAGCTCCCACGTGGACGTGGGGACGGAGGGCGTCTCGTCGGAGTGGATCGACGTGGCCGGTCCCCACGACCGCCGGGCGATCCTCGTGACGGACTCCGACGCGGAGCCGGACGGGGCCCGACCCCCGCTGGTGGTGGTGCTGCACGGGCTCGGTCAGGACGCCGAGCACATGGCGACGATCGGCGGGTGGCCCTCCCTGGCGGCGGATCGCGGTGCGGTCGTGGTGTTCGCCGACGGGTGGCACAACAGCTGGAACGCAGGGACGTGCTGCGGTGACGCGGCGGGGGACGGGGTCGACGACATCGAGTACCTCGACACGCTGATCGACGACGTGATCGAGAGCACCGGAGCGGACCCCGACTCGGTGTACATGATCGGCTTCTCCAACGGCGGGATGATGACGTACCGCTACATGTGCGAGGGGTCGGTGCGCCTGAGGGGGGCGGCATCGGTCGCCGGGACCGACGTCGACTCCTGCATGCCCACCCGGGCCGTCGACTTCATCCAGATCTCCGGCTCGGCGGACGACGCCGTGCCGCTGGACAGCTCCAAGTCGGTCCTCCCGCAGCTGGGGCCGCTGGTGCCCGTCCGCGACGCGGTCGACGGCGTGGCCCAGGCCTTCGCCTGCCCGGCGCCGTCGACGACGCGGTCCGGTCCGGCCACGTCCACGGTCTGGACGCCGTGCCGCGACGGGGTGACGGTCCGGCTCGACGTCATCGCCGGGCTGCTGCACGCCTATCCGATCGTCGACGGCTACCAGGGCACCGACCAGATCCTCGGCGTCTGGCGCTGGCCCCCGACCGGCCTGCCCGACGCCCGCTCGTCCTGACCCTGAGCCGCGTCGGGCGGTCGACCTCGGCCACCGGAAATTCATCGGCGACGAGTCTCGGGACCGGTGCCCGCTGTGGCAGGCTTCAACGATGAGCGATCTCCCGCCCCTCGACCAGCCGCAGGCCTACGTCGTCGTCGGACCCAACGACCAGCGCGGCCCGTACGCCCTCGACCTCCTCATCGGAGAGGTCGTCGCCGGTCGCCTCCACGACGCCACCCCCGTGTGGTGGCCGGGCCTCGCCGAGTGGACAACGATGAGCGGCCACCCCGGTGTGGCCGCCGAGATCGCCCGGCGACGCGGCGGCTACGCCGAGCCCGCCCCCGCTCCGGCCCAGTACGAGCAGCCGGCCCAGTACCAGCCGGCACCGCAGCAGACCTACGAGGCCGGTCAGTACGAGACGGCCCAGTACGACACCGCGGCGTACGGGACGGCCGAGCCCGTCCAGTCCGGAGCCGGCCAGGACTACTCCTACGACCCGTCGGCCGGGGTCGACGTCCAGCAGCAGCCTGCGCCCCAGCCCGAGCCGGTCGCGCCGGTCACCGCCGAGCCCGCTGCTGCAGAGGCGCCCGCCGACTCGTCCGAGGTGGTCGACGGCATCCCCGACGGCATCGGGACGGCCTCGTCGGTCCCCGCCGGCTGGACGGTCACCGACACCGCCGCGCCCGTCGCCGAGCCCGAGATCGTCGAGGCCGAGGTCGTCGCCGCCGAGGAGGCCCCGGCCGAGCCGGCCGCGTCCTCCGCGGTCACCGACGAGCACCGCTCGCTGTTCGCCGGCCTGGTCGACCGCTCGTCGCGCCGTGCCGCTGCGGGCGACCGCATCGACGAGCTGGATGCCGCGTTCGCCGACGCCGTCGTCGCCGGTGCCGAGTCGCAGGGCTTCACCACCACCGATCGCACCACGGGCGACACCAACCACGAGCTGCGCTTCGAGGGCGGCGCCGGCGAGTCGCTGGCCATCACGCTCGGTCGGATCAAGGGCGACGACCTCTCCGCGGTGCGTGACGGACACGTGCCGCTGAACGTCCGCTTCCAGTCGGCGGTGTACGCCGGCGGCCTCGAGGCCGGGACCGGCACGCACGGCGAGATCGTCGTCGTGTCCGACGAGTGGAGCGGCCAGGCCACCTCCACCGTCGCCCTGCTCCTCACGCTGTCGGACTACGTCTCGCCGGAGCTGGACGTGGACAACGTCGCCGTCCTGCGTGACGTCGGCGCCACCGTGTCGGTCGTCAGCGACCGGCTGCGCTGAACCGTCCTCCGGGCCGGCTCCGAGCCGGCCGATCCATCCGACGTCCGTCGGTGCGAGCCCGCGCCGACGGGCCGTCGACGCTCAGGTAGGTTCCTGCGACCATGCCCGCTGAGCCCCGCCCCGACAGTCCACCTGCCGTGACCGGCTCCGGAGAGGCCGGATCCGCAGCGACCGACGCCGCCGACGTCGTGGAGTGGCACCGCCTGTCGGGGACCGAGGTCACGGAGCGACTCGAGGTCGACCCGTCGGTCGGCCTGTCGGAGACCGAGGTCGCGGCGCGGATCGAGCGCTTCGGCTCCAACGAGCTGTCGGAGCCGCCGCGTCGGCCGGCGTGGCTGCGGTTCCTCGACCAGTTCAACGACCTGCTCGTCTACATCCTGATGGGCGCCGCGGTCGTGTCGGCGGCGGTCGGTGACCTCAAGGACCCGATCGTCATCGCGATCGTCCTCCTGATCAACGCCACGCTGGGCTACGTGCAGGAGTCGAGGGCCGACGACGCCCTCGCGGCGCTGCAGCAGATGCTCGAGGTGACCGTCCGGGTGCGCCGGGACGGTGAGGTGCGCGAGGTCCCGGCCCGGGAGCTGGTGCCGGGCGACATCGTCCTGATGGAGGCCGGCGACCGAGTCCCGGCCGACGGGCGGTTCCTCGTCGCGAGCTCGCTGTCGATCGACGAGTCGACGCTGACCGGCGAGTCGGTCCCGGTGGACAAGACGACCGCGGTCGTGGAGTTCGCGGCCGGGGAGGTGGCGCTCGCCGAGCGCTCCAACTGCGGCTACATGAACTCGACGCTCACCCGTGGACGGGCCGAGATGGTCGTCACGTCCACGGGAATGCACACCGAGGTCGGTCGCCTCGCAGGACTGCTCAACGCGGCCGACGACCAGGAGACCCCGCTCCAGCAGCAGCTGGACAAGCTGGGCAAGCGGCTGGCGCTGATCGCCGGCGTGGCCGTGCTGGCGGTCTTCCTGGTCGGGCTCTCGCAGGGCGACGAGCTGGGCGAGGCGGTGCTCGGCGCCGTGGCGCTGGCGGTTGCGGCCATCCCCGAGGGACTGCCCGCGGTGGTGACCGTGACCCTGGCCATCGGCGTGTCGCGGATGGCCAAGGAGCGCGCCATCGTCAAGCGCCTGGCGTCGGTGGAGACGCTCGGCTCCACCACCGTCATCTGCTCGGACAAGACCGGCACGCTCACCCTCAACCAGATGACCGCCACACGGGTGGTGACCGCCGGGCAGACCTACGAGCTCCAGGGCCTCGGCTACGGCGACGAGGGCGAGGTCACCCGTGCGGGCGGCGCCGCCGCCGCCGGATCCGGCCCGGCGACCGACGACGACACCCTCCGCTGGGCCCTGACCGCCGCGGTCCTGTGCAACGACGCCCACGTCCGCCGTGGCGACGACGGCACGCCGCAGCTGGTCGGCGACCCGACGGAGGGCGCCCTGGTGGTCGCGGCGCGGAAGGTCGGTCTCGACCCCGACGAGCTGCGAGCCGACGCGCCGCGCCTGGACGAGGTCCCGTTCGACTCGGCCGTCAAGTACATGGCCACGTTGCACCCGCTGGGCGACGTCGGCACGCTGCTCGTGGTGAAGGGCGCACCCGACGTCGTGCTCGCCCGATGCGACCGGCAGCGGACGGCCCACGGGCCCGAGGCGATGGACGCCGCCGCCCGGGAGCGCGCACAGGCGGAGAACGACGCCCTCGGCGGCCAGGGCCTCCGTGTGCTCGCCGTGGCGTCGAAGGTGCTCGGCGAGCACGACGCGGATCCGTCGGCCTCCGGCGCTGACGGCACCCTCGACCTCGCCGCGGAGATCGACGGGCTCACGCTGGAGACCCTGATCGGCATCCTGGACCCGGCCCGACCCGAGGCGGTCGCCGCGGTCGCGGAGTGCAAGGACGCGGGCATCGGCGTCCGCATGATCACCGGCGACCACGCCAGCACCGCCGGCGCCATCGCCGCCGAGCTCGGCATCCCGGGCAGCGTCGTGACCGGCGCCCAGCTCAACGAGATGAGCGACGAGGAGCTCGCCGAGCGGATCGAGGAGATCGGCGTGTGCGCCCGGGTCTCGCCCGAGCACAAGGTCCGGGTGGTCAAGGCGCTGCAGTCCAACGGCGAGGTCGTGGCCATGACCGGCGACGGTGTGAACGACGCACCGTCGCTGAAGCAGGCCGAGATCGGCGTGGCCATGGGCGTCACCGGCACCGAGGTCACCAAGGAAGCCGGTGACATGATCCTCACCGACGACAACTTCGCGACCATCGTCAAGGCGGTCGAGCGGGGACGTGCCATCTACGAGAACATCGTCACGTTCGTCCGCTTCCAGCTGACCACCAACGTCGCGGCGATCGGCACGATCCTGACCGCCCGGCTGGCGGGCTACCCGGCGCCGTTCAACCCGATCCAGATCCTGTTCGTGAACATCCTCGCCGACGGGCCGCCGGCCATGAGCCTCGGCCTGGACCCGCCCCGCCCGGGCGTCATGGACCGCGAGCCCCGCGACCGCGAGGAGCGGATCCTCTCGGGCGCCCGCCTGGTCCCGATCGTGGCCACCGCGGCGATCATGACCCTGACGATCATGTTGATCCTCGTCGGCTGGTCCGACTCGTCGCCTGCGACCGCTCCCGAGGACGACCCGGCGTTCACCATGGCGTTCACCTCGTTCGTGTTCCTCCAGATGGTCAACGCCCTCGTGGTCCGCTCCGGCGACAACTCGGTCTTCAACCGGTTCAGCCTGACCAACCGCACGTTCTGGTTGGCCATCGGCGGCGTGATCCTGGCCCAGGTGCTCCTGGTCGTCGTGCCGTTCTTCGAGAGCGTCTTCGGGACCACGGCGCTGACCGGGGAGCAGTGGCTGGTCGTCGTCCTGTCGACCCTGCCGCTCCTGGTGATCTCCGAGCTGGTGACGCTGGTCCGACGGCTGGTGCGCAACCGCCGTGGCCACGTGGCGCCCGTCCCGGCCTGACGCCCCGAGGCCGGTGCTGCCGCTCCGGTAGGTTCACCGGCCATGCGAGCTGCGCTGTTCTCCGAGGTCGGTCGACCCGTCGAGGTGGTCGACGACGTGTCGGTCCTGGGGCCGGGGCCGGGACAGGTCCGGGTCGCCGTGTCCGCGTGCGGCGTCTGCCACTCCGACCTGACGCTCGTGCAGGGCCACATCCCGCTCCTCGGCCCGACGATCCCGGGTCACGAGGCCGCCGGCATCGTGACCGAGCTGGGACCTGGGGTCGAGTCGCTGGCGGTGGGTGACCACGTCGTGCTCAGCCCCAACCCGGCGTGCGGTGTGTGCGCCTACTGCCGGCGCGGCGAGCCGTCGGTGTGCACCGGGTCCATCTCGATCGCCCTGCCGACGTTCCCCGACGGATCCACGCACCTGTCGCGCCCCGGGCCGGACGGGTCCGAACAGGTCGTCTACAGGGGCCTGGGCCTCGGGGCGTGGGCCGAGGAGGTGATCGTGGCCGCGACCGGCGCGATCGCCATCCCGCCCGACGTCCCCATGGACGTCGCCTGCGTCATCGGCTGCGCGGTGCAGACCGGAGTAGGCGCGGCGATCAACACCGCCCAGGTGCAGCCGGGGGACAGCGTCCTCGTCATGGGAGCCGGTGGCATCGGCGTGTCGATCGTGCAGGGTGCGGCCATCGCGGGTGCGGCTCGGATCATCGTGTCGGATCCGTCGGAGGCCCGGAGGGAGGCCGCCATGGGCTTCGGCGCGACCGACGTGGTCGACCCGACCGGGACCGACGTGGTCGAGGCCACGATGGCGCTGACCGGGATCGGGGCGGACGTCGCGTTCGACGCGGCCGGATCGGCGACGTTGGTGGAGACCGGCGTCCAGGCCGTCCGCAGTCGGGGCACCGTGGTCATGGTGGGCGCACCTCCACCCGACCAGGACGCGTCGATCAACGTCGCGCTGACGATGTTCACCGAGAAGCGGATCGTCGGATCGCTGCTCGGGTCGTGTCACGCCCCGCGGGACATCCCGCGCATGGTGGACCTCTGGCAGGCGGGTCGGCTGGACCTGGACTCGATGGTCACCGCCCGTCGACCGCTCGCGCAGGTGAACGAGGCGCTCGACGACATGGCTGCGGGCCGGGGCCTGCGCACCGTGCTCCTCCCCGGCGCCTGAGCCACGGCTCGGTCGACGGCACCCGCTCTGTTCCCGCGTGGTGACCCGAACGGGTCACCACAGGAGAACAGAGCGGGCGGGGCTGCTCAGAGAGCGGCGTCGATGGCGCTGACGATCTTGGGGTCGTCGGGCACCACGGTCGGGTTGAAGCGGGCGATCACGTCGCCGTCGCGTCCGATGAGGAACTTCTCGAAGTTCCAGCGGACGTCGCCGACGGTCCCGTCGTCGGCATCGGGGACCGAGGTCAGCTCGGCGTAGAGCGGGTTGCGGCCCTCGCCGTTGACCTCGATCTTCTCGGTGAGCGGGAACGTGACCCCGTAGGTGACGGAGCAGAACGTCGCGATGTCCTCGGGGGAGCCCGGCTCCTGCTCGAGGAACTGGTTGCACGGGACCCCGACGACCGTGAAGCCCTGGTCGCCGTAGCGCTCCTGGAGCTCCTCGAGCTGGGTGTACTGCGGCGTGAGACCGCACTTGGAGGCCACGTTCACCAGGAGCGTGACCTTGCCCTTCTGGTCGGCGAGCACACCGGGGGTGCCGTCGAGTGCGTTCAGATCTGCGTCGTACACGGACATGGTCCGCACGCTACAGGTGGCCCTCCCCTGAACGATGGTCAACGACGAGTGAGTCGGTCGGCACCCCCGGTGTCGCTCCCCCGGGCCGTGTGGGTTCCCGCCGCGTCGGGGCGGCTTCACAGCCTCTCAGCCGGAGCGCCCGGTCCGACCGGGAGGTGGGTTGCGGCCGGTACCCTCGACCCGATGTCGAACGACACGGTGAGCCTCTTCCTGGCCATGCTGGCCGTGCTGGCTCTGCTGTTCGTCGTCGGCGTGGCCGTCGTCGCCGTCATCTCCCGCACGCGAGGGCTCGGACCGGGTCTCGCCTCGCTGCGCGACGCCGTCTCCGACGCCTCGTTGCTCCTCGCCCTTGCGGTCGCGACCACCTGCACGCTCGGCAGCCTCTACATGTCGGAGGTCCGGCACTTCGTGCCGTGCGACATGTGCTGGTACCAGCGGATCGCCATGTACCCGCTGGTCGTGATCCTCCTGGTCGCCGTGCTCCGCCGCGACCGCGCCGTGTGGCGCTACGTCCTGCCCCTCGCGCTGATCGGCGCCGCGGTCAGCACCTACCACTACCTGCACGAGCGCTTCCCCGAGTCGGTGTCCACCTCGTGCAGCCTCGAGGCGTCCTGCTCCACGTTGTGGATCTGGGAGTTCCACTTCCTGTCGATCCCGGGCATGGCGTGGGTCGGCTTCGTCACCATCGCCACGCTCATGCTGATCGCCCGCTCCGCCATCCGGCGCGACGGCGCCCTCGCCGCCGATGCTCCCGACCCCGACGCGCCCGCCGAGGGCGCGGACCCGAACGCCACCGAAACCGAGGAGGTGCCGGCATGACCGGCTCGACCAAGAAGCGCGACCCCCACGGCGGGGCCGATCCGTACTCCAAGCTGTCCCACGCCCAGGAGCGGCGGAAGATGACCTATCCGCTGGTCATCGTCGGCACGGTCGTCGTGGTCGCCATCTGCGCCCTGGTCGCCTTCCTGGTCACCCGCTCGGACGACGACAGCAGCTCGACAGCGGCGTCGGGCACCGGCGCCGCGGCCGCGGCCGACGCCAAGCAGCAGACCGCGGACGTCACGGTCTCGGGCGAGCCGCTGCCGCAGATGCCCGAGACGAGCGGTTCGGCGTTCACCGACGCCGCGAGCGACACCGCCATCGGACGGTCCGCTCCCAAGATCGAAGGCGAGTCGTTCGACGGCTCCAAGATCTCGATCGACCCGGCCGACGGCACGCCGCGGGTGTTCGTGTTCGTGGCCCACTGGTGCCCCCACTGCCAGGCCGAGGTGCCGCTGATCCAGGAGTGGATCGATGCGGGGAACCTGCCCGACAACGTGGAGATCGTCTTCGTCAGCACTGCGGTGACGCCGGCGCGCGGCAACTACCCGGTGTCGGACTGGATCGTGAAGGAGGGCGTGACGCCCAAGGTGATCCTGGACGACGACTCGTCGGGTGCCGCGTCCAAGTTCGGCCTGACCGGGTTCCCGTACTTCGTGATGACGAACGGCGAGGGCAAGGTCGTGGCCCGCGGCAGCGGCGAGGTGCCGATCGAGACCTTCGGCGCGGCGGTGGACGCCCTCGCGGCCGGTCAGGACCCGAACACGGCGAGCTGACGCCGGCTCGGCTCAGCGGGAACGCGACTCGAGGGCGACCTTGCCGACGACCCGACGTTCCAGCAGGTCCCGCAGCGCGGTGCCCACGTCCTCGAGCGGCACGACCTCGGGCTCGACCGGGCTGAGCGTGCCGGCCTCCACGTGCTCGAGCACCTCCAGGAGGAGCGCCGCGTTCTCCTGCGGGTGACCGAGCGCCCACGCCCCCCAGTCGATGCCCAGCACCGACCGGTTGCGCAGCAGGACCTGGTTGGCCGGGAGCGACGGGATCGTTCCGGACGCGAACCCGACCACCATGAGCCGGCCGCCCTCCCGGAGGCCGCGCAGGCCCTCCTCGGTGAGGTCGCCGCCGACGGGATCGATCACGATGTCGGCGCCGCCGTCGGTGACCTCGCGGATCTGGGCCCGCAGCGGCCCGGCGTCGGCCTCCGACGCAGAGGAGTCGATCACCGCGTTGGCGTTGCGCTCGATGACGAGCTGGAGCTTCTCGGGACTGGACGCCACGGCGACGGTGTGGGCGCCGAAGCTGCGGGCCACGTCCAGCATGGCCAGGCCCACGCCGCCCGCCGCGCCGAAGATCACCACCCAGTCCTCGGGACGCAGCACGGTCCGACGGGTCAGGGTGAACCACGCCGTGCAGTACGACTGGCCCATGGTCGCGGCCTGGCCGAACGACAGGTGGTCGGGGATGCGCGTGAGCTGCTCGGGTCGCAGGACGACCTCATCGGCGAACCCGCCGATGCCGATCGACGCCATCGCCCGATCGCCCACCTGCCAGCCCTCGACGGCGGGGCCGACCTCGGTCACCTCGCCGGCGATCTCCGACCCGGGGACGAACGGCAGCGGTGGCTTGATCTGGTAGCGGCCCTGGACGAACAGGGCATCGACGTAGTTCACGCCCGAGGCCCAGATCCTGATCCGCACCTGGTCGAGACCGCACGGCACCGTCGCCAGGTCCTCGACCACGAGGTCCTCCGGCTCGCCCAGCTGACGGCACATCACGGCTCGCATGGGCGGCACGGTAGCGGCCGTTGACCGGGCCGGCCGCCCCGGACAGGATCCGGGCGTGGTGTCCCGATCCGTCCCGCCTGCCATGTCGTCGGTCGTCGAGGGCTCGCTCGCGGAGTCGGAGCTGTCCGTGCTGTGGGCCGACTCGCCCGATCGCCCGGCTCCGGGACCCGCCCTCGACGGCGACGACTCGGCCGATCTCGTGGTGGTCGGCGCCGGCTACACCGGCCTCTGGGCCGCGCTGCGGTCCCTCGAGTCGGACCCCGGCCGGTCGGTGGTCGTGATCGACTCCGGCGAGGTCGGTGGTCAGGCGTCCGGGCGCAACGGGGGGTTCGTCTCCGAGTCGCTGACGCACGGGCTGGCCAACGGCCTCGCGAGGTTCGGCCGGGACATCGACCGCACGCTCGCCGCCGGCCGGGACAACTTCGACGGACTGGTGGCCGACGTCGCCCGCCACGGCATCGACGCCCGCCTCGAGCTGAACGGAGCCCTGGCCGTCGCCACCGAGCCGTGGTGCGTGCCCGGAGTGCTCGAGGACGCCGAGCTCGCCCGGCGGCACGGCATCGACGTCGAGGTGCTCGACGCCGATGGCATCCGGTCGATCATCGACTCGCCGACGTTCCTGGCCGGCTCCTGGACCCGCTCCGGGGAGGCGCTGGTGGACCCGGCCCGCCTGGCATGGGGCCTCGCCGACGCGGTCCGACGCGCCGGCGGACGGATCCTCGAGCGGACGACGATGACCGGCCTCGAGCGCCACGGCGCCGGCGTCTCGGTCCGCACCGACCGCGGTCGCATCGTGTGCGGCGCCGTCGTGCTCGGCACGAACGCGGCCCGGTCGCCCGTGGGCTCGATCAACCGACGAGTCGTCCCTGTCTACGACCACGTGCTGGCGACCGAGCCGCTCAGTGACGAGCAGATGGCGTCCATCGGGTGGGTCGGCCGCCAGGGGCTCTCCGACACGACCAACCAGTTCCACTACTCCAGGCTGACGTCCGACGGCCGCATCCTGTGGGGCGGCTACGACGCCGTGTTCCACGACTGGGGGCGGACCGACGTGCGCTTCGAGGACCGGCCCGAGACGTTCCGCAAGCTCGCCGAACACTTCTTCGCCACGTTCCCGCAGCTGGAGGGCGTGCGCTTCAGCCACCGCTGGGCCGGTGTGATCGACACCTCGACCCGGTTCTCGGTGGGCTTCGGCACAGCGCTCGACGGACGGGTGGCCTACGCGGTCGGCTACACCGGCCTCGGCGTCGGCGCCACGAGGTTCGGAGCCCAGGTGTGCCTGGACCTCCTGTACCGCCCCGAGTCGGAGCTCCTGGACCTGGACCTGGTGCGTCGCCGCCCGCTCCCGTTCCCTCCCGAGCCGATCCGGACCGTCGGGGTCCAGCTGACCCGGCGCGCCATCGCCCGCGCCGATGCGCACCAGGGTCGTCGCGGCCCCTGGCTGAGGCTGCTGGACCGCCTCGGCCTCGGCTTCGACTCCTGACGCTGCGCCACCCTCGCCCGTCCTCTCCCCGAACCGGCTGTCACATTCCCGGCCAGGCCCGGGAATGTGACAGCCGGTTCGAGCGGGTGGTGACTTCGACAGCTCGGGGACGCCGTCCTAGCGTCGCGTCCCATGCGGAGCCCCAAGGACTTCTTCTCGCCGCTCGCCGTCGGAGCACCGGAGCCGTTGCGGGAGATCCCGTTCCGGCCGTCCCGGATGATCCACTTCTTCCCGCCGCACCTGGAGAAGGTGACGGCCAAGCTGCCCGACATCGCCCCGACGGTCGACATCCTCCTCGGCAACCTCGAGGACGCCATCCCGATGGACGCCAAGGAGGCGGCGCGGGCCGGCCTGGTCAAGGTCGCGAAGGAGGTCGACTTCGGCGACACCCAGCTGTGGACCCGGGTCAACAGCCTCGACTCGCCGTGGGTGCTCGACGACCTCACGACGCTCGTCACCGAGGTCGGCGACAAGCTGGACGTGATCATGGTCCCCAAGGTGGAGGGTCCCGAGGACATCCACTACGTCGACCGCCTGCTCGCCCAGCTCGAGGCCAAGGCGGGCCTGACCGAGCCGCTCATGGTGCACGCCATCCTGGAGACGGCCCGTGGCGTCGCCAACATCGAGGAGATCTGCCTGGCCTCGCCCCGCATGCAGGGCCTGTCGCTGGGTCCCGCGGATCTGGCCGCCAACCGGCGCATGAAGACCACCCGCGTGGGTGGTGGCCACCCCGGCTACCTGGTCCGGGAGGACCCTCCGGCCGGTGACGACGGCCCCGCCTACGACGCACCCCGCGCCGTGTTCCAGCAGGACCTCTGGCACTACACGATCGCCCGGATGGTGGACGCCTGCGCCATGGCGGGGATCCTCCCGTTCTACGGGCCCTTCGGCGACATCAAGGACACGGTCGCCTGCGAGGACCAGTTCCGCAACGCCTACCTGCTGGGCTGCGTCGGCGCCTGGTCGCTGCACCCGGTGCAGATCGACATCGCCAAGAAGGTCTTCTCACCCGAGCCGGCCGAGGTGGCCCACGCCCAGGAGGTCATCGAGGCCATGGGCGACGGGTCCGGCGCCATCATGCTGAACGGGAAGATGGAGGACGACGCGTCGGTCAAGCAGTGCCACGTGGTCGTGAACCTGGCCCGGCAGCTGGCCGAGCGCGATCCCGCCCTCGCCGACCTCTACGGCTTCTGACCCGTCCCACCCGTTCTGTTCTGCAGGAGCGGTCGCTTCGCGTCGCTTCTGCAGAACGGAACGGGCCAGCTGTCCGCCCGAACGCAGGAGACACACACCGTGACCGACGAGATCCGCCCCCGCCGCAGCGCGCTGTACATGCCCGGCGCCAACGACAAGGCGCTGGAGAAGGCCAAGAGCCTGGCGACCGACGCCATCATCTTCGACACCGAGGACTCCGTCGCCCCCGACATGAAGGCCGTGGCTCGCGACAAGGTGGCCGCGGCCGTGCAGTCCGGTGAGTACGGCTCCCGGGAGCTCACCATCCGCGTGAACTCGCTCGAGACCGAGTGGTCGAACGACGACCTGCGCTCGGCCGCCCAGGCGGGACCCGACGGCATCGTCGTCCCCAAGGTCAACTCCGCCGCGGACGTCGCCGAGGTGGAGCGGATCATCGAGGCCGCCGGCGTGCCCGACCACACCCGCATCTGGGCGATGCTCGAGACTCCGGCCGCGGTCGAGCGGGCGGTCGAGATCGCCACGTCGTCGGAGCGCCTCGCGGTGCTCATCATGGGCACCAACGACCTGGCCAAGGAGCTGCGCGCCGCGCTCGTCCCGGGCCGTGCGCCGCTGCTCTGGGGCCTCGCCCGCTGCGTCAACGCGGCGCGCTACGCCGACAAGGTGATCCTCGACGGCGTCTACAACGACGTCCGCGACCCCGAGGGCTTCGCCGTCGAGGCCGCCCAGGGCGCCGAGATGGGCTTCGACGGCAAGACGCTGGTCCACCCGACGCAGGTCGACCCGTGCAACGCCGCGTTCTCGCCCTCCGAGGAGGAGATCGAGTACTCCCGACGGGTCATCGAGGCGTTCGACGAGGGCCTGGCCGCCGGCAAGGGCGTGATCACGGTCGACGGCCGGATGATCGAGAACCTGCACGTGGACAACGCCCGCCGGGCGCTGGCGATCGCGGACGCCATCGCATCGCTCTCCGACTGACCTGGCCGACCGACCGGACCACGAGCGCGGGCGGGTGCTCAGCGGTTCGTCGCTCCGGTGAGGCCGCCGTCGGGCAGGGCGACCTCGGACGCGTCCGCGCCGCCGACCAGCTTTGCCAGCAGCCACTCGCCGGCGTTCACGGTCGGGTAGAGCGGCGGCCGGTCCTCGTCGACGCAGCTCGGGATGGGAGCGATCTCCACGCTCGGATCGCCGTCGAGGAAGCGGGCGATCGACCTGCGGCGCGGCGCTCCCGGCTCGGGGGCCACGACCCGGTGCATCGTCGAGGTCCACCGGTCGTTGGTCCACATGGCGAGCATGTCGCCGATGTTGCACAGGATCGACCCGGGCGGAGGGGTGTAGCCGTGCCACTCGCCGCCGCGCAGCACCTCGAGGCCGGGCACCGGATCGGCGACCAGCAGCGTCATGACGCCGTAGTCGGTGTGCGCCCCCAGCCTCTGCTGTCCGTCCTCGGGCCGGTCGCCGCTCGACGCCGGGTAGTGGTTCGGGCGGATGGTGATCACGGCCCGCTCGTTGCGCTCGACGAGCCAGTCCTCGGGCAGGTCCAGCGCGAGCGCCATCGCCCGGAGGACCAGGTCCGACACCCGCTGCAGCTCGCTCCAGAGTGCGTCGTCTGCTGCCCTCAGGTCGGCGGGATCGTCGGGCCAGATGTTGGGCTGGAACCACTCGCGGTGCTCGTCGTAGAACGCGCCGGTCGCGTCGTCACGTCCGATGGAGTAGCCCTCCATCAGGTCGGGCGGCGTCGCCTGGCCCGACGTGTAGGCCAGGGCCTGCGACGTGTACGGCGTGTAGCCGGTGTTGGCATCGGAGCTGTCCGGCACGTGGGCGAGCTTCTCCTCCAGGGGGAGGTCGAAGTAGCGCTGCCACGCGTCGAACGCCGCGTCGATCACCGACGCCGGGACGCCGTGACCGGTCAGCAGGATGAACCCGCTGTCGCGTCCCGCCCGGTCGAACGCCTCGATCACCGCTCGGCCTCCGTCGCTGTCGGGCCCACCCTCCCGCAGGGGCCGGAGGTCGATCTCGTGCACGGGAGCAGCCATGGGGTGAGTCAACAACCTGTTGCAGGACCGTTGCTGTGAACGCCGTGTGAACCGGTCCCGCGGCGAGCCCGTTCTGTTCTGCAGAAGCGACGGGTTCTCACCGCTTCTGCAGAACAGAACGGGTGGAGGGGGCCAGACTGTGGCCATGCAGACCGACAACTTCATCAACGGCGAGTTCCGACCGGCGCTGTCGGGGGCGACCGACGACGTCCTGGCGCCCGCCACGGGAGAGGTCATCGCCACGGTGGCGTCGTCGGGTGCGGCCGACGTGGACGCCGCGGTGGAAGGGTCCCGGGCGGCGTTCGAGACGTGGTCGGAGACGACGCCGCGGGAGCGGTTCGAGAGGATCACCGCGCTGGCGGACGCCATCGAGGAGAACCTCGACGAGCTCAAGGCCCTGGAGTCGGCCAACGTCGGCAAGCCGGTGTCGATCATCGACTTCGAGTTCGACCTGACGGTCGACAACTTCAGGTTCTTCGCCGCCGCGGCCCGGTTCATGGAGGGACGGGCGGCGGGGGAGTACCTCGAGGACCACACGAGCTTCGTCCGGCGCGACCCGATCGGCGTCATCGCGTCGATCGCGCCGTGGAACTACCCGCTGAACATGGCCACGTGGAAGATCGGCCCGGCCCTGGCCACCGGGAACACGGTCGTCCTCAAGCCGTCGGAGCTGACGCCGCTCACCGCCATCCGGCTGGCGGAGCTGGCCGCGGACATCTTCCCGCCGGGGGTCCTGAACGTCGTGCTCGGGCAGGGTGAGACGGCGGGCGCGGCGCTCGTGGCCCATCCCGACGTCGCCATGGTGTCGGTGACGGGCGACGTGTCCACCGGGAAGCTGATCGCCCGCAACGCGGCGGAGACGCTGAAGCGGGTCCACCTCGAGCTCGGCGGCAAGGCACCCGTCATCGTCTTCGATGACGCGGACCCGGCCGCGGTCGTGGAGTGCCTGACGGACATGAGCTACTACAACTCCGGTCAGGACTGCACCGCTCCGTGCCGGGTCGTCGCGGGGCCGAAGGTGTTCGACGACGTCGTCGCCGGCCTGACCGAGTCCGTCGGCGCGCTCAGCTGGGGAGACCCGTCGGACCCCGACACGGCCGTCGGGCCGGTGATCTCCGCGGAGCAGCAGGCCAAGGTGACCGGCATGGTGGAGCGGGCCGCTGCCGCGGGCGCAGAGGTCACGGTGGGAGGTGCCGTCGGCGACCGGCCCGGGTTCTTCTACCAGCCCTCGGTCGTCGTGAACCCCGACCAGGGCTCGGAGATCGTCCAGCGGGAGGTCTTCGGGCCGGTCGTCACCGTGCAGCGCTTCTCGGACGAGGCGCAGGCCCTCGCGTGGGCCAACGGCGTGGACTACGGGCTGGCCTCATCGGTGTGGACGAACGACGTGTCGCGGGCGATGCGGATGGCCAAGCGCCTGCAGTTCGGCACGGTGTGGGTCAACGACCACATCCCGATCGTCTCCGAGATGCCCCACGGCGGCTACAAGCAGTCGGGCTACGGCAAGGACATGTCGATCTACGCGCTCGAGCACTACACCGAGATCAAGCACGTGATGGTCAAGATCTGATGGTCAAGATCTGACGGTCAGCCCTGGAGGACGGCGGCGACGCCCGCTGTCAGCCCCGACCGCGTCAGACCGGGTCCGACCGCGGTGAAGGTGAGGACCGCCGGCCCCGACGCGACCTGGACCTCGCCCTGACCGACGTCTCCCTTCTCGGAGAAGGTGACCGCGCTGGCGGCGAAGCCGTCGAGCTGGGGATCGCCGTCGTCGTCGGCCGACACCGACTCGATCGCGTCGGCGTCGGTCGGGTGCGGCGTCAGCGTGACCGAGAGCTCCCGGGTGGAGCCGTCGATCGTCTCGGACCACTCGCAGCTGGTGTCGGTCGCGCGCACGGAGGTCGGAGCGGTGCCGAGGAGGTCCTCGATCCCGCCCGGGCCGAGGTTCGAGCAGAACTCGCTGGCGGCCACGATCTCCTGTTCGGTCCCGCCGGGTTCCCCGGCCACCGCCGTGATCGGGGGACCGGTGGTGTCGGGGGCGTCGGCGCGGTCGCCGTCGTCGTCGCCGCTGCTGCACGCCCCACCCAGCAGCGCCACGAGGACGAGGACCGGGACGAGGGCGAGCCGCACGAGCTGTCGGGGAGTGGTCGTCACCGTTCCAGGCTACGGAGGAGGTCGCTCGATTCCGCCCGGAGCGGGGACGTCGGGCGACCCGATCGGTTCGGCCACCGGGTGTGGGAGGATCGATGCGTGAGCGACGATCCCCACCCGCCCGTCGGTCCGGCGCCGTCGAGCCCCCCGGCCGGTTGGTACCCCGACCCGATGGGGACGGTCAGGTGGTGGGACGGGACCGCGTGGGGTCAGGCCGCCCCTGTCGCGCCGTCGGTCCCGGTGGCCCAGCCGTACGGCGCGCCGCCGGTGTCCTCGTGGCAGGACGAGCGCACGCTGGCCGTCCTCGCGCCGGTGCTGATGCTCTTCTTCGGGTTCATCGGCCCGCTGGTGATCTACCTGGTGGCCAAGCCGGAGCAGGCATACGCCCGCCACCATGCGGCCGAGGCCCTCAACTTCTCGATCACCCTGTTCATCGCAGCCCTGGTGTCGCTGCTGCTGGTCCTGGTCATCATCGGGATCCCGCTGCTGCTGGTCGTGATCGTCCTCGGCATCGTGTTCCCGATCATCGCCGCCATCGCTGCCAACAGGGGCGAGTGGTACCGCTACCCGATCAACATCCGGATCGTGCCGGGCGCGGTCGGCTGAGCCGGCGACAATCGGTGACCGCACCGTGGAAAGGTGCGGTGTCCGTCAGGCGTCGCCGGCCTGCTCGACGAGCTGCTTGGCGATGACCCGGATGCACAGGACCTCGTCGGCGCCCTCGAAGATCGACAGCACACGGGCGTCGACCCACAGCCGGCTGACGGTGTACTCCTCGGCATAGCCCATGCCGCCGTGGATCTGCATGGCCTCGCGGGTGACCCACTCGGCGGCCTTGCAGACGTAGGCCTTGAGCAGGGCGGCCTCGACGCGGCCCTCGCCGCCGGCGACCTGGCGTGCGATGTCGTAGGAGAACTGGCGGGCTCCCTGCACGACGACCGCCATGCGACCGAGCTTGGCGGCCGTGAGCTGGTAGTCGCCGACGGGCTGGCCGAACACCTTGCGGTCCTCGGCGTACTGGCGGGCCTCCTCCAGCGCCGCCTGCATGACGCCGACGGCCCGGGCCGCGGTCTGGATGCGGCCGTTCTCGAAGCCGGCCATCTGGTAGTAGAAGCCGCGTCCGAGGCCGGAGTCGCCCCCGATGAGGTTCTCGTCGGGGACGAACCAGTTCTCCAGCGCGATCTCGTAGGAGTGCATGCCGCGGTAGCCGATCGTGTCGATCGGGCGGCCCTCCATCTTCCCGCCGCCGAACTCGTTGTCCTGGGCCTGCTGGAAGCCGTGGCCGTCGCCCCGCTCCTTGGGCACGATGAACATCGAGAGGCCCTTGTGGGTCTTCGAGCGGTCGGGGTCGGTGCGGGCGAGCAGCATCAGGACATCGGCCCGCGCTCCGAACGTGCACCACGTCTTGACGCCGTTGATCAGCCAGCCGCCGTCGACCTTGGTGGCTGACACCTTGACGCCGGCCACGTCCGAGCCGTAGTCGGGCTCCGTCACGGCCACGGCGTTCATGACCTCGGCCGAGGCCAGCCGGGGCAGCCACTCCTGCTTCTGCTCCTCGGTGCCGCCGGTCTCGAGCGCCCGGGCCAGGATCTCGGGCCGCGTGATCAGCGATCCACCGGCGCCGAGCGACGCCCGTGACAGCTCCTCGGTGGCGACGATCATGGCGATGTAGTCCGACTCGGTGCCGCTCGCGAAGCCGCCGTACTCCTCGCTGATCGACAGGCCGAACGCCCCCATCTCGGCGAGGCCGCTGATGATGTCCTCGGGGATGTCGGCGTTCTCCCGGTGGATGTGCTCGGCGATCGGGGCGATCTTGTCCTCGGCGAAGCGGCGGAACGTGTCCTGCACCATCTCGAAGTCGTCCGCGAGCCCGCGGGGGCCGTCGGTGTGGGCGAGCGACGCCAGGAACTCCGACGAGCGGTAGGCGGCGACGACGGCACGGGTGTCGTCCAGGTCGCCCGGCTCCACGCCCCATTCGGCCTCGCGGCCGTAGACGCGGGCGGCGAGGTCGGTGAGGGCCTCGGCGGCGAAGGCGCACGCAACGGCGGCCTGCGCCTCGCCCTTCGCGCCGTACCCCAGCAGGCTGCGCGACGCCTGGATGCCGGCGGCGCCGTGGGCGACGTCGTAGGCGAGCACCTGGTTCTCGTTGATGCCGTTCTTGGCCAGCTGGGTGATGCCGCTGTCGAGGACGCCCTGGGCGACGTCGAGGGCCGCGGCCACGGCGTCGAGGTCGAGGGTGGGGGACTCTTCGCTCGTCATGGGCCCAGGTTACCGGTCGGTAATGGGCGGCCTCCAAGCCGTCGCCGAGGCCGTCGGCGCGTGCCCCGCGCTCTCGTCGGTCAGGTCGGTGGCGGGGTCCGCGTCGGTGCCGACGGCGGGGTCCGGGGTGGCGCCTCCGACGGATCCGACTCGAGGTGGTCGAGGAGGTCGCGCAGCGGCATCGGGGGCGCCAACGCGAAGCCCTGGGCCGCGTCGCAGCCGATCGAGCGCAGCCGGTCGACCATCGACAGGTCCGAGACCCCCTCCGCCGTCACGGAGAGACCCAGGTGGTGGGCGACGTCCACGATGGAGCGGACGATCCGGTCGTCGCCGTCCATGAGCTCCTCCACGAACCTGCGGTCGATCTTCACCTCGTCGACGGGCAGGTCGCGGATCAGTGCGAGGGAGGAGGCCCCGCTCCCGAAGTCGTCGATGCTGAAGCGGATCCCGGCGTCGTGCAGGCGCCCGATCACGACCGCGCTCTGGCGCGGGTCGTCCATCAGCTGGCCTTCGGTCAGCTCCATCCAGAGGCTTCCGGCCACCACCTCGCCGGTGGCGGAGAGGTCGCACAACCAGTCGACCCACACGGGGTCGTACAGGTTGCGCGTGGAGAGGTTGACGCTGGCCGTGCTCAGGCCTCGGCCCCCGAGCGAGGTGAGGGCCTCGCACGCCCGGAGCGTGACCGTCTGGGTGATCGCCCGGATGGTCCCGGAGACCTCGGCCAGCTCGATGAACTCGGCGGG
>JAEYSR010000281.1 GCA_023434535.1 Actinomycetes bacterium | reverse complement strand
TCGCCGTGGTCGAGGACCTCGCCGAACGGCGCCCCGGCGAAGCGGGCCAGCCGCTGCATCCCGACGACGTTGGCACCCACCTGGGCGTCCAGGTCGCCGGCCCGCTCCCACGGCGTCCGGGACGCGGCCAGGACCAGCTCCCTGACCTCGGTCGTCAGTCGCATCGGCGGGATCCGCAGCCCCTCCTGGTGGATCTCGGTGGCGTCCGCCGGCATGGACCCCGGCGCCGAGCCGCCGAGGTCCGCGTGGTGGGCCCGGTTGGCGACCCAGCCCACGAGCCGCCCGTCGACGTGGCACGGCGCCACCACGGTGACGTCGTTGAGGTGCGTGCCGCCGGCGTAGGGGTCGTTGACGATCGCCTGGTCGCCGGGTCCGAGCTGATCGCCCAGCGCGTCGATCACCGCGCCGACCGACGCCGGCATGGACCCGAGGTGCACCGGGATGTGCTCCGCCTGGGCCAGCAGCGACCCGTCGGCCGAGAAGACTGCGGCGGAGCAGTCGGCGCGCTCCTTGATGTTGGGGCTGAAGGCGCTGCGCTGCAGCACGGCGCCGATCTCGTCGGCCACCCCGCCGAGTCCGGCGATGAGGACCTGCAGCTGCGACGGCGACAGGGTCATGCGCCGCCCTCCGTCCGGCGGAGCACCAGCGAGCCGAGCGGGCCGCCCTCGCCGCGCCACCCCTCGGGCACCCAGATGGTGCAGTCCTCGCGCACGACCACGCGGGGCCCGACCACCGGTTCGCTCCAGCGGCCCTCCCAGCTCGACAGCACGTCCTCGATCGTGGCGGGGGCGGGCGTCTCCACCGTGGCCCGCAGGGCGATCACCTCGATCGGGTCACCGGGACGCGACTCGCCGTTGCGGCGGCGGTGCTCCTCGCCGAAGTCGGCGACGGTCGGCACGCGCAGCTCGTGGCTCTGGCCGCGGTAGCGGCAGTCCACCGCGGTGGACACCGTGGCCTCCGGGTGCCCGACCAGTGCGAGTGCCTCGGCGGCGAGCTCCGCGAGCGACTCGCCCAGGCCGGCGAGGTCCGCACCCCCGGTCCAGGACCGCACCAGCTCCCGGCGACCCGGTGCCGTGAGGAGGCCCACGGCGGAGAGCACACCTGCGGCGGCCGGCACGATGACGGTGGGCGTGCCGAGCGACTCGGCGAGCTCGCAGGCGTGGAGCGGCCCGGCTCCACCGAACGCCACCAGGGCGAGGCCGGCGGGGTCCACGCCCTGCTCCACCGACACCGCCCGCAGGGCCTGCTCCATCCCGGCGTTGACCACGTCGATGACGCCGAGTGCGTCGACGCCCGCGCCGTCGAGCGCAGCGACCGCCGCGGCGACGTCCAGCTCCCCCATCTCGCCGAACGCCGAGCCGGCCGGGATGCGACCGGCCGCGAGGTCGGCGTCGGTGACCGTCGGTCGGGTGCCGCCGTGGCCGTAGCAGGCGGGGCCGGGACGGGCACCGGCGGACTCGGGACCCACGACCAGCGCGCCGCCCGCGTCGATCCGGGCGATGGAACCCCCGCCCGCACCGATCGTGTGGATGTCCAGCGCCGGTGCCCGCACCGGCAGACCGGCGACCCGCTGCTCGGTCGCCGGTCGGGGCGCGCCGTCGCTGATGAGGCACACGTCGGTGCTGGTCCCGCCCATGTCGAAGCTCAGGGCATCGGCGTGCCCGCACGCCGCAGCCACCGCTGCGGCCGCCCTCGCCCCCGCTGCTGGGCCCGACAGCAGGAGCAGGACCGGCAGCTCCGACGCCGTGGCCAGGTCGACGGAACCTCCCGCGGAGGTCATCACCACGACCTCGGTGGCCGAGTCGCCGTCGGCCAGGCCGGCGCCGAGCGCGGACAGGTACGGTCCGCACACGGGGCGGAGGTACGCGTTCAGCACGGTCGTGACCGTGCGCTCGTACTCGCGGAACTCGGGAGCGACCCGGTGCGACGCGCTGACGTCCCAACCCTGGTCGGACAGCACGTCGGCCAGCTCGGCCTCGTGGGCCGGGTACCGGTCCGCGTGCAGGAGGCAGACGGCCACGGCGTCGACGCCGTCCGGCACGACCGGTGCGGTCGACGGGTCGAAGGGCACCAGGACGGTCCCGTCGGCGTCGACGCGCTCGTCCACCTCCAGCCGGTCGGGGCGCTCCACCAGCGGCGGCGGTCGGTCCACCCACGGGTCGTACAGCGACGGGCGGTCCTGACGGGCGATCTCGATCACGTCCGCGAAGCCCCGGGTGGTCACCAGGGCGACCCGGGCTCCGCGACGTTCCAGGAGGGCGTTCGTCGCCACCGTCGTCCCGTGGGCGAGCAGCGTCGGACCGTCGGGAGCGAGCGCGGCGGCGCCGGTGCGCACGGCGTCACCCGGGTCAACGGGTGTCGACGGAACCTTCAGTGTGCGCCCGTCGGTGCCGACGACATCTGTGAACGTCCCACCGCTGTCTGCTCCGATGCGCACCTTCGGAACGGTAGCGAGTGGATCGCCCCGGGCGCGACGCCTCCCTCGTCGCCCCGGACCCGGCAGAGCGACAGGGCAGAGCGACAGGAGAGTGCGGACCACCGACATGGGAACCACCGACCACGATCTGCGCAGCCCGTCCGAGGACGGAGCGTCGACCCACGTCACCCGCGGCGTGCCGGGGGGCACCACCCGCCTGCCTCGGCTCGGGAGCACCCCTCCCCGACCGGGGTCCGCCGGCGGTCCCCCTCTCGAGATGGTGTCCAGCGGCTTCGTCGAGGACGAGCTGACGAGGGCCCGACGGTCGAGGGCCGACCGCGACACCCCGACGACCGGTGACGGCGACGGGGACGAACCGGTCGTGCTGCGGTTCGCCGACTACTCCCCCACCGAGTCCCTGTTCGCCGACGACGAGCGGGTGACCGCCGCGGCCGACACCGAGCCCGACGCGCCGACGACGATCCTCGGCGTCGCCGCGAACGCCGACTGGAACACCATCCGCGCCGCGCACCGCAAGCTCCTTCGGGAGCTGCACCCCGACCGCTTCGTCACCTCCGACGAGCGCACCCGCCGAGACGCCGCCGACCGGTTGGCGGCGATCAACATCGCGTACCACGAGCTGGAGCGGACCCGCCGAGCCGTCTGAGCGACTGGACCCGCAACGCGAACTCGGGGGAATCGGACCAACCACGCGCCGGATTCCCTCAAGATCGGTGCACGGCGGTCGGGCGGGACGCGGAGCCGTGTTCAGAGCCCGAAGTGGACGTACTCCCAGAGCTCCTCGCCGACGGCGTCGCCGTAGCGCCGGGACGCCAGCTCGGCCTCGGGATCCTTGCCGTCGGTGATCACGATCGCCCCGTCGGCCACCGAGCGCAGCCACCCGTCACGTCGCTGCAGCGACGAGCGACGTCCGTCCAGGTCGGCAGGGCGCTTCCGTTCGAGCGTGACCACGGACCGCGCCCCGTCGAGCAGGCGCTGGAACGCCGCCTGGTCGACCTCGGGCCGGCCGGCCATCGGGTCCGGGTACGGCAGGACCGCGACGAAGGGCACCGACGCGGCCAACGCCGCCCGTGCGCCCACGGTCTCGGATCCCGGCCGGAGCCCGCTCAGGACCACCAGGTCGGGGTGCAGCACCTGCTGGGCCGCCACGATCTCCGCGATCCTGTCGACCAGATCGCCGTCGCCGTCGCCGCCCAGGCCGTCGCGCAGGCCGGTCACCACCAGCCGCCACCCCTCCGGCACGCGTCCGTCGGTCCGGCGAGCCGGCTCGCCCGACGCGGCACCGCCCGCTGCAGCCGGTCGCGACGCCGGGGCGGGACGGCCCGGCCGGTCCTCCTGCTCCAGCAGCGACGACGGCGGCGCTCCGTCACCCGAACCGACGCGCTCGTAGGACGCGGCCACCGCCAGTCGGTCGACCAGGTCGTTCATCGGGTCGCCGCCGTGGCCCTTGACCCACTCCATGGCGAGGTCCGACCGGGTGCGGAACACCTCGACCAGCGGCTCCCAGAGGTCCCGGTTCGCCACCGGCTTGCGCTGGGAGTTCTTCCAGCCCTTCGCCAGCCAGCCCTTCCACCACTGGTCCCGCCAGCAGTTGACGACGTAGGTCGAGTCCGACACGACGACGAGCGGCCCGTCGAGCGCGGTCACCGCCTCCAGGACGGCACGGACCTCCATGCGCTGGTTCGTGGTGTCGGGGTCGTGACCCGAGCCCCACGCGCCCCCCTCGACGGCCCAGGCCCAGCCGCCCGGGCCGGGGTTCCCCCGGCACGCTCCGTCGGTGTAGGCGCGGATCGGTGCGACGTCGGACACGGCGACGGACCCTACGCGGCCTGGACCCGGACCGGGGTCCGTAGTCTGAGGTCGGGCCCGCCCCCACGGGCCCGGATCTGGAGGTCCGCACGGTGATCATCGACGGGTTCGCCCATCAGCTCCCCGACATCGACCCCGACGAGACCGAGGAGTGGCTCGACTCCCTGGACGCGGTCGTCGACCAGCGGGGCGGACCCCGTGCGCAGTACCTGATGGCCCGGCTCCTCCAGCGGGCCCGCGAGCGCTCGATCGGCACGGCCGCCTCGGTCAGCACGCCCTACGTCAACACGATCCCCGCCAACCAGGAGCCGTGGTTCCCCGGCGACGAGGACCTGGAGCGCCGGATCCGCCGCTACATCCGCTGGAACGCGGCGGCGATGGTCATCCGGGCGAACAAGCACGCCGACGGCATCGGCGGGCACCTGTCGACATTCGCCAGCTCCGCCGCCCTCTACGAGGTGGGCTACAACCACTTCTTCAGGGGTCACTCGTTCCACGATGCGGCCGCCGGTCGACCGGGGGACGCCGTCTACTTCCAGGGCCACGCCGCGCCCGGCGTGTACGCCCGGGCATTCCTGGAGGGCCGCCTCTCGGCGGAGGACCTCGACCGGTTCCGCTTCGAGATCGATCTGCCCGGCCGGGCCGGCAGGGGGCTGTCGTCGTACCCGCACCCCCGGCTGATGGGCGACTTCTGGGAGTACCCGACGGTGTCGATGGGCCTCGGTCCGATCCTGTCGATCTACCAGGCGCGCTTCAACAAGTACCTCGACAACCGCCGCATCGACGACGCCACGACCAGCCGGGTCTGGTGCTTCGTCGGCGACGGCGAGACCGACGAGCCCGAGACGCTGGGCGCCATCTCCCTGGCCGCCCGGGAGGGACTCGACAACCTCACGTGGGTCATCAACTGCAACCTCCAGCGCCTCGACGGGCCGGTCCGCGGCAACGGCAAGGTCATGCAGGAGCTCGAGGCGATCTTCCGCGGCAGCGGCTGGAACGTGATCAAGGTCGTGTGGGGAAGCCGGTGGGACGCCCTGCTCGCCCAGGACTCCGACGGCGTGCTCCTGAACAAGATGAACTCCACCGTCGACGGCGACTTCCAGCGCTACGCCACCGAGCCGGGGTCCTACATCCGCGAGCACTTCTTCGGACCGGACCCGAGGCTCCGCAAGATGGTCGAGCACCTCAGCGACGAGGACCTGGAGAAGCTCCCCCGTGGCGGTCACGACTACCGGAAGATCTACGCGGCCTACGCGGCGGCGACCGAGACCAAGGGGCAGCCGACCGTCGTGCTGGCCAAGACCATCAAGGGCTGGACGCTCGGGCCGGGGGTCGAGGCCCGCAACGCCACCCACCAGATCAAGAAGATGTCGGCCGAGCAGCTCACGGGCCTGCGCCATCGCCTCCTGCTGGACGACGAGATCCCCGACGAGGCCCTCGCGGAGGGGATCCCGCCCTACATCCGCCCGGAGGAGGGGTCGCCGGAGCTCGAGTACCTCCTCGGTCGACGAGCGGTGCTCGACGGGTTCCTGCCGTCCCGGTCGGTGCGGACCCGCCGGCCGCTGGCCTCGCCGTCGCCCGCGGTCTTCGAGGAGCTGATGACCGGGTCCGGCAGCCAGGCCGCCTCGACCACGACGGCGTTCACACGACTGCTGCGCAACCTGTGCCGCGACGGCGAGTTCGGAAAGCGGGTCGTCCCGATCATCCCCGACGAGGCCCGGACGTTCGGCATGGACGCCCTGTTCCGGGAGCTGAAGATCTACGCCTCGGGCGGCCAGCTCTACGAGCCGGTCGACCACGACCTCCTGCTGTCGTACAAGGAGTCCACCGACGGTCAGATCCTGGAGGAGGGCATCACCGAGGCCGGCGGGCTGTCCAGCTGGACCGCGGCCGCCACGTCCTACGCCCACCGGGGCGTGCCGATGGTGCCGTTCTTCACCTTCTACTCGATGTTCGGCTTCCAACGGGTCGCGGATCTGATCTGGGCCGCGGCCGACGCCCGGGCGCGTGGCTTCCTGATGGGGGCGACCGCGGGCAGGACCACGCTGCTCGGCGAGGGCCTCCAGCACCAGGACGGACACAGCCACGTGCTGTCGTCCACGGTCCCGGTGTGCCGCTCCTACGACCCCGCCTTCGCGTACGAGATGGCGACCATCGTGGCGGACGGGATCGAGCGCATGTACCCGGCGGCGGGCGCCGAGCACGGCGAGGACGTCTTCTACTACCTGACCCTCTACAACGAGAACTACCCCATGCCCGCCGCGCCGCAGGACCTGCCCGACGGCATCGACCTCCGCTCCGCGATCGTCGACGGCCTGTACCCCTGGGCGGCCGCGCCCGAGACGTCGGGTCCCGCGGCGACGGTGCTGTTCTCCGGTCCGATGTGGCAGGTGGCGGTCGAGGCACAGGCGCTGCTCGCCGAGCACTACGGGGTCGGCGTGGAGCTGTGGTCTGCCACGAGCTACCAGCAGCTGCGCCTGGATGCGATGGCCTCCGAGCGATGGAACCTCCTGCACCCCACCGAGGCACCCCGGGTCCCGACGGTCACGGCGATGCTCGAGCGGTCGAGCGGTCCGATCGTGGCCGTGACCGACTTCATGCGCATGGTCCCGGACCAGGTGTCACGGTGGATGCCACGCCGCTACACGTCGCTCGGCACCGACGGCTTCGGTCGCTCCGACACCCGGGAGGCGTTGCGCAGCTACTTCGAGACCGACGCCGCGCACCTCGCGGTGGCGGTCCTCGGCCAGCTGTGCCTCGACGGTGCCGTGGAGGCCAGCACGGTCACCGACGCCATCGGCAGGTTCGGCGTCGATCCGGACCTGCCGGTCCCCTGGCACGGCTGAGCACGCACCGACACGACCGGACGGCGGGCGGGGCGGTGCCGGCCGGGTTCAGAACCAGCTCGGGGTGACCGCGACCACTCCGACGCCCGCCGCCACGACCAGGAGCAGCATCACGACGAGCGCCACGGGGATGCCCGTGGAGTGACCGGCTCCGACCCGGGAGTCGTCCACGACCGCGATCCCGTCGCGGGCCACGATGACCCGGGGTCGGTGGCACACGCCGCACTCGACCGCGTCGTCTCGCATGAGGAAGTGGCAGTGCGGACAGCTCTCCACGGGTTGTTGCTCCTTCGGACGGCGGTGTGGCGGGGACGGGGTGGGCCAGCGGGCTCGGGTGGGCCGGCGAGTTGGGTGGCCAGCGGGACGGGGCCCCGTTCGGCCACCCGAGGCTTCGGCGTGACGGAGGACCCCCTTGAACACATCGGGCCCTCCGACCGGGCCGAACCGGCCTAACGACCCAGGTCCGACCGGTCGATCGACTCAGTAGTCTCGACGGCCATGACCGGGCCTGCCATCCCCATCACCGGCGACGACGACGCCGACCGCCTCCTCGAGTCCGAGCCGCTGGCCCTGCTGATCGGGATGCTGCTCGACCAGCAGATGCCCATGGAGTGGGCGTTCCGCGGGCCCGCCACGCTGCGCGACCGACTCGGGGGCACCCTCGACGCCCACGGCATCGCCGCCATGACCGAGGACGAGTTCGTGGCGGTGTGCGCGGAGAAGCCGGCGATCCACCGGTTCCCGGCGGCGATGGGCCGTCGCATCCACGCCCTGTGCGGGCAGCTGGTCGAGCAGTACGACGGCGACGCCGGCCGACTCTGGTCCGACGGCCCCACCGCCGAGATCCTGTACTCGCGGCTGCGGGAGCTGCCGGGCTACGGCGACGAGAAGACGCGCATCTTCATGGCGATCCTGGCCAAGAGGCTGGGGGTCCGACCCGCCGGCTGGGAGGAGGTGGCGGCCCCGTTCTCCGACGAGCAGCCGCGGTCGGTGGCCGACGTCGACTCCGAGGCCAACCTGGCCCGCGTGCGCGAGTGGAAGAAGATGATGAAGGCCGCCAAGAAGGCCAAGTCGGACCCGGTCTGACCCCCGGGGCGGCCGCGCCGTCGCTCAGGCGCCGGCGACCACGTCGGAGATCTGCTGCCGGGACAGCCAACCGAGCAGGACGGCGACGGCTCTCGGGTCGTGGCGCAGCTCGTGTCCGGCGCCGTTGATCACCCGCAGCTCGGCCCGACCGTGCGCCGCCGCGATGGCGCGACCGTCCGCCAGCGGCGTCAGGTCGTCGCTGTCGCCGTGCACGACGAGCAGCGGACGCGGCGACAGCTCCTCGGCCGCGGCGAGCGGACGGACCTCGCGCAGCTCCGCCGACCACTTGTCGAACGCGGGCGGGAAGTCCAGGTCCTGGATCACCCCGACCTGTCGGGCGTGCAGCAGCAGGCGACGGGGGTGACGGGCCCAGTCGTCGAAGTCGGCGGGGGCGGCCAGGGCGGCGACGCCACGCACCTTCGGGTTCCGCGCCCCCTCGCACAGGGCGAGGGACCCGCCGGTCCCGTAGCCGCTCAACCAGACGCCGGTGACCCCGAGCTCGGCGACGTGCTCCACGGCCGCGTGCACGTCGTCCAGCCAGCCCTGCAGCGAGAAGTCGCCCTCGGCACCGCCGCACCCGCGGAAGTTCATGGTGAGCACGACCCAGCCGAGCTCGGACGCGATGCGCTCGGCCAGCTCCGGGAACGACTTCCCGGACTGGGGGCTCTCCCGGCCCCGGGTCGGGAACCCGTGGCAGAGGACCAGGCCCGGTGCGTCGTGCGCCGGTGCCTCGGGCTCGGCCAGGTGCCCGCTCAGCTCCAGGCGACCCGACCGGAACCGGTAGTCCATGACCGGAGCGCTCGACGGACCGGGCGCGGCCGTCCCGACGTCGCCCACCCCCGTGGATGCGTGGGCCGGTGCTGCGGCGGGCTCGGACATGGCGCCGGCCGCGTCAGGCGCCGGCCGACTGCCGCTGCTTGGAGTAGAGCCGGTAGCCGCGGTTGCGGGCCTCGGCCAGCGTGTCGGGGCCGAAGCACAGGAAGGTCTCGGCCGCCATCAGCTCCGTGATGAGGTGCTCGTCCTCGGGGCCGAGCTCGTCCACGTCGTAGACCACCTGCGAGCGCTTGTCGCCCACGTACCGATGGTGTTCGAACTTGCCGGGACGATCCATGCTCGCTGCTCCTCGGGCTGTCTCGATCTGATCCGCGCGTGCCCGCTCGGGACCGCCATCGTAGGTCGGGACGGCGGTGGGTCCTCAGTCGATGTCGTCGGGGCCCGACACCCGGGGTCCGATCGCGCCGATCGCCTCGTAGTAGCGCTCCTCCACGTCGAGGACGGTGACCACGTCGGCGTCGGCGATCTCCACGCCCAGCGTCTCGAGGCGGCCGAGGACCCACGCCACCGGCTCGTCGTCGGGCACGACCACGAGGGCGTCGCCGATGTCGTCGGCCGTCTTCTCCGACGCGATGCCCTTGGTCGCCAGGTAGTCGCACTGCGCGAGCAGCACCGCGCGCACGTCGTCGTAGCTCAGCTCGGCCGTGAGGTCGTCGGGGAGACGGTCGGCGACGAAGTCCACCGCCTCCTCCAGGTCGTACACGCTGCGGCGGGGCCGGGTCGCGAGGCTTCCCGTGACGCCGCCGACGGTCACCGCCGCGATCACGAAGCAGACGAGAACGGCGAGGACGATCCAGATCCACATCGACGTCAGCCTGCCATCCCGGGACCGGGGTGTTCCGCTCGGCCCACCGCGACGTCGTCGCGGCGGGCCGATCGGAACGGTCGGTCAGATGCCGATGCGCTGGGCCAGCAGCTCGCGGTGGTACGTCGGGTCGCCGAAGAGCAGCTCGGAGCTCTTCGCCCGCTTGAAGTACAGGTGCGCGGGGTGCTCCCAGGTGAAGCCGATGCCACCGTGGATCTGGATGTTCTCCGCCGCGGCGTGGAAGTACGCCTCGGAGCAGTAGGCCTTGGCGAGCGAGGCCACCGACGGCAGCTCGTCGTTCAGCTCGGAGGCGCACCAACCGGCGTAGTAGGCGGCCGACTTGGCCGACTCGACCTCGAGCAGCATGTCGGCGCACTTGTGCTTGATGGCCTGGAAGGAGCCGATCGGGCGACCGAACTGCACGCGATCCTTGGCGTACTGCACCGCGGCATCCAGGACCTCCTGGGAGCCGCCGACCTGCTCGGCCGCCAGGGCGACCGCCGCGAGGTCGAGCACCGTCGACAGGACGTCCCATCCCGAGCCGTCGGTGCCGATCAGCGTGGCCGGGACCGAGGAGTACTCCAGCCGGGCCTGCTTGCGGGTCTGGTCCATGGTCGACAGAGCCGTGCGGGTGAGGCCCGGCGCATCGCCGGCCACCGCGAACAGGCTGACGCCGGCGTCGGTGCGGGCCGCGGTGATGATCAGGTCGGCCGTGTGGCCGTCGAGGACGTAGAGCTTCTCGCCGTCGATCTTCCACCCGTCGCCGTCGGGCGTGGCCGTGGCGGTGATCGCGGACTCGTCCCAGCGCCCGTTCGGCTCGGTGTAGGCCAGCGTGGCGATGGTCTCGCCGGAGGCGATGCCCGGAAGGTGCTCGGCCTTGGCGGCGTCGTCTCCGGAGTGGATGAGCGTCTGGCCGGCGAGGACCACGGTCGAGAAGTACGGGGCGCACAGGAGGCGGCGGCCCATCTCCTCGAGGACCACGATCAGCTCGACGAAGCTGTAGCCCGACCCACCGAACTCCTCGGGGATGACCAGGCCCTGGAGGCCCATCTGCTCGGCCATCTGGGTCCAGACCGCGGTGTCGTAGCCGGACTCGGTGTCCATGAGCTCGCGGACCGTCGGCTCGTCGGACTTGGCGTTGAGGAAGTCGCGCACGACCTTGCGCAGCTCTTCCTGCTCCTCGCTGAAGGCGAAGTTCACTTGGACGATCCCCCTTGGATCAGGTGGCGGTTGGCGACGACGTCCCGTCGTGCCCGGACGGTTCTACACGGCACCTCTTACGCGTGCACGTCGATGTGTGTCCACCGATGTACACATGACGCGGACGCCCGGTCCGCTTCGGGACCGGGCGCCGATATCGTCGACGGGACCCCCACCCCATCCGGAGCGCACGATGAACCCCGACCAGCAACCCTCCCGGAACGGCCGTCGGGTCGGCTACGCCCCCGGCGTGTACGACCTGTTCCACGTCGGGCACCTCAACATGCTGCGCAACGCCGCCACGTTCTGCGACTACCTGATCGCCGGCGTCGTCAGCGACGAGATGGCGCAGCGCAACAAGGGCAACGTGCCCGTCGTGCCCCTGGAGGAGCGCCTGGAGATCGTCGGGGCGATCCGCTTCGTCGACGAGGCCGTCCCGGAGGACGTGCCCCACAAGCTGGAGATGTGGGAGCGGCTCAAGTTCGACGTCATCATCAAGGGCGACGACTGGAAGGGCACCGACAAGGGCGACAAGCTCGAGTCGGACTTCGCCGTCCACGGCGTGGACGTCGCCTACGTCCCCTACACCCAGCGCACGTCGAGCTCGATGCTGCGTCGGATCCTGGAGCGCGAGCTCGAGTCCTGAGTGGGCAGTTCCACTCAGCGCGGGCGGGTCCCCGCGGGCGGTGGTCCGCGCGTCTCCGTCATGTCGGTGTCATGCAGCTGTCATGATCACAGCCTTGTAGTTCAGGGGGTTTCCGCGTTCCCGCAATGAGATCGCAACATGTTCAGATAGGGTGCGCACCCGAGGGCCACACGAGATTCGAACTCAACCTCCGGCGGAAATGGGTCGATGGACCTACCGACCGGACGGCCCAAGGGAGACTCCAGGTGAAGCACCGGATCCAGATCGCAGCCATGACGATCGGCGCCACTCTGATCGCAGCAGCGTGCTCGGGCACGCCGACGTCGGGCGTCGGCGGCGCCAAGACCACGGTGACCGCAGCCAGCCGGGCCAACGGGCCCCGCCCGTCGACCACGACCACCGTGGCGGGCACGCCCACCACGACGGCGCCGGCCCCGGCACCCACCACCCCGACCACGCCGACCGTGCCCTCGACGGTGACCGGGATCGGCACCACGCTGGGGTCCACCGACTACCCGGTCCCCGCCGGTGCGATCGTCGTGTCCACCTCCGGCAACGACGCCGCCGCCGGCACCGCCGCCGCACCGCTGCGCACCGTGGCCCGCGCCGTCGCCGTCGCCCCGTCGGGCGCCACGATCGTGCTCCGGGCCGGGACCTACGGGGAATCCGTCACCATCCCGTCGGGCAAGGCCCTGACCATCCAGAACTGGCCCCGTGAGGTCGTCTGGTTCGACGGCAGCGAGTCGGTCGCCGGCTGGGTCGCCGACGGCGGCCGCTGGCGACGGGACGGCTGGACCACCAAGTTCGACAGCTCCCCGACCTACACCCGAGGCGCCTCCGACAACACCGAGGCCGCCTGGGGGTTCGTGAACGCCAGCTTCCCGATGGCCGCCCACCCCGACCAGGTCTGGGTCGACGGCCAGGCCCAGGCGCAGGTCGGCTCCGTCGGCCAGGTGGCCGCCGGGAGCTTCCACAAGGACGATGCCGGGAACCGGCTCTACCTGGGCACCGACCCGTCGGGCCGCGACGTCCGGGCGGCGACCAGGGTGAAGGCCCTGTCCATCCGCGGCGCCGGCTCCACGGTGCGCGGCATCGGCTTCCGCCGCTACAGCCCGTCGGTGCCCGACATGGGCGCCATCACCGCCGAGGCCCCCAACATCACGCTCGAGCACCTGGTCGTGACCGACATGGCCACCACCGGCGTGAGCGTCCTGTCCACCGGGGCGAACCTCCGCAACCTCGACGTCAGCCGCTCCGGCATGCTCGGCATCCACGCCAACTACGCCGACGGCCTCCGGGTCCAGGGCGTGATCGCCCAGCGCAACAACGTCGAGCGCTTCAACAACTCGCCCGTGTCCGGCGGCCTCAAGGTGACCCGCACCCGCGGCGTGACGGTGTCCACGAGCGTCTTCCGCGACAACTTCGGGCCCGGCCTCTGGGCCGACGAGTCGGTCTACGACATCAAGGTCACCGGCAGCGACATGATCGCCAACACCGGCCACGGGACCTCCCTGGAGCTGTCCGCCAAGGCCGTGTTCGCCGACAACGTCGTGTCCGGCAACGGCGGCAACGGCATCAAGATCAACGACACGTCCGACGTCACGCTGGTCAACAACACCTTCGTCGGCAACAACCGACCGGTGAACATCGTGCCGGACACGCTACGCGCCGCGAACCGCTCGACGCCGGGCCACGACCCCCGTCAGCCGTTCCCGGACCCGACGATGACGTGGATCAACGGGCCCGTCCTGGTCCAGGGCAACATCATCTCCGCCCCGTCGGCGGGCAACTGCCTGCTCTGCGTCGAGGACTACTCCAAGCAGTTCACGGCCGAGCAGCTGCAGATCTCCGCCACCGGCAACGCATACCACCGCAACTCGGCGTCCTCCCCGACCTGGCTCGTGGTGTGGTCACGGGGCGCCGCCAACCCGGCGGTGTTCAACGACCTGGCCGCCTTCCAGGCCGGCACCGGCCAGGAGGCCGCCGGTCGCACCACCACCGGGACCACGCTCGCCGACGCCGCCGGCCGGGCCACGTCGACGGGCGTCCAGATCGACGCCACCGCACCCCCGCTGCCGGCATCGGTGGCCGGGCTCATCGGCGAGGCCACCGGCACCCGCCACTACGGCGCCTTCCGCTGATCGCCCCTCAGGACAGTCCTCTCGTCAGGACAGTGCTGCCGGCGCCAGACGGGCCAGCTGCTCGGCGATCTCGGCCCGGTAGCGCTCCGGCGAGTAGCGGTCCTCGGCCCGACGGGCATCGGCGATCGCGAGCTCCCGGATCTCCGGCCAGGTCTCGACCAGCTCCTCGACGGCGTCGGCGAACAGGTCCGGGCGACCCGGGGGGACCGAGCGGGCCGCGTCGGCGCCCGACACCGCCTCGAGCAGACCGCTGCTGGCGCTGGCGATCACGGGCCGCTGCGCCAACGTGCCCTCGACGGCGGTGTTGCCGAACGGCTCGTCGCCCCGGGACGGCACCAGAAGCACGTCGGCCTCGGCGAGGAGCGGCCAGATGTCGCCCACGTACCCGTGCAGCGTGACCGCACCCGGATCGTCGAGGGCGGCGATCCGCCTGGCCATCTCCACCTCGACGTGCTCGTAGCCCGGGTAGATCGATCCGGCGACGTCGAGCGACACCGGCCGGCCCCGCCGCTGGAGCTCCCGCACCGTGTCGAGGGCGTCCAGCACGCCCTTGCGCTCGGACAGCCGTCCGACGAAGAGCAGCCGGACCGGGCCGTCGATGGCGTCACGGGGCGGTGTGGGCTCCGACGGACCGAGCACACCGTTGTAGACAACCGTGCTCCGGCGACCCAGCCGGCCGATCACGTCGGTCAGCACCTTCTCCGAGAAGCGGCTGTTCACGATCAGGCGGTCGGCGAGCAGCAACGGGCTCGCCAGAGCGGTGCGGATCGGCCGGGACGGCGCCGACTCCGCCTCGTGGACGTGGCACACCGACGGGACCCTCGACGCCTTGGCCAGGACCAACCACTCGGGCGCGGTGAGGGTGCTGAGGTACAGGACGTCGGGTCGGACCTCTCGGAACAGGGCGTGCCCGGGGCCGGCCGAGGCCAGTGCGTCGCCGGCCAGCGTGAGCAGACCCCGGGGAGACATGTAGGCCCGCCGCAGGACCGGCGTGCGGCACAGGCGGATCTCGGCGCCGCGCTGCTCGATCAGCTCGAGGAGCGGGCCCTCCTCGGGCAGGGTGACGACCGCCCGGTGTCCTCGCTCGACGACGGCCTCGATGCTCTCGAGGAGCATGCGGTCCGAGCCGTACAGGTCGGGGCTCGGGTGGGCGATCAGGACGGTGCCGGTCATGCGTCCGCCCCGACCGGCAGCTCGGAGTCGACGTCCGCATCGACCTCGACGCGATCGGGATCGGTCGGACGGCCGGCGCGGCGGGCGACGACGTACCAGCCGACGCACATGAACAGCCAGGTGCTCGCGAAGTTGGCCAGGGCGCCCGCGCCCTCGTAGAAGACCGAGTCGACGAGCAGGAACGTGATCACGCCCAGGAGGATGGCGCGGTCGAGCGCCAGGTGCCGTGGGCCGTCCTTCGGCAGCCGCCGGATGCCGACGATGAGCGTGATCACCATCGCGACCCACACCGCCAGCCCGAGGGCGCCGAGCTCGACGACCACGTTCACGACCGCGTTGTGGCCGCCGCCGAGGCCCGTCTCCTCGTAGAAGATGCCCCGGGACGACGTGATGCCGCTGCCGAACATCGGTTGCTCGCGCACCGCCTCGAAGGCCACGTCCCACAGCTCGGTGCGGTTGTTCAGCGTGGTGAGCTGCGACGCCTCCTCACCACGCTCGAAGTAGGCGGTGATCTGGGAGCTGGCCACGAGGGCGACACCTGCGAGGAGCACGAGACCGATGAGCGCGATCTCGATCACCGCACGGCCCCGCCGGGACGAGAGCAGCACCACGCCGGCGCCGCAGACGCCACCGAGGATGGCCCCTCGGGTCTGCGCGGCCAGGCCGCCGCCGGCCACGATCGCGAGGAGGACCCAGTAGGTGACGAGCGACCACCGTGGACCGGGCCGGTCCCGTCGACCTCCCGCCAGGTACCCGACCGCGACGACGACCGCCAGGCACGTCATCGCTCCCGACACCGTCGGGTGGATCGCCAGCCAGGTGAAGCGGCCCTCCTGGATCTTGTTGATCGGCGGGCTCGGGCGGGCCAACCCGTAGAGGACGCCCGCCGCGATCAGCAGGAGGTAGAGGTGGGCGAACCGGTGGAACTGGGCCCGACCTCCGTCCATGCACGCGATGACGATCGCAGCCAGGAGGATCGTCGCCTGCACGCAGCGCACGAGCGCGTACTGGGGGTACGGCGTGTAGGCGAGGGACAGGATCGCCAACCCGACGAAGCACGCCGCCAGGTACAGGGGTGCGGGAACCCGACGGACCTTGGGGATGCGGAAGCGGTCCAGGAGCAGGTAGCCGGCGACCGCGCCGTACAGGGCGAGCTCCAGGAGGATGGCCGAGTCCAGCCCGCCGCCGAGCGCCTGACCGGGCGGCCTGGTGCGGTACTTGAAGTCGCTGCCGAGGATGAAGGCGATCCCGGCGACGGCCAACCACCAGTCGTCGACCAGCCGGAGGAACCGGCCGGCGATGGATCCCTTCGCAGCTGCCACGTGGTCAGGATAGGTGGAGCGGAGCCGGGTTCAGTCCGTCGCCGGCTCGGAGGCGACCGGGTCCGAGGCCGCAGCGGACGCGGCGCGGGTGCGGATCGAGGTCTCCTCCTCCCGGGCGGTCGGGACGAGGATCAGCTGGCGGGCCACCAGGCCCATGGCGAGGGAGCCGAGGGCCATGGCGTACGGGGCGAAGGACACGTCGGCGCCGATCACCCGCAGGACGAGCAGGAGCGACGTGAGCGACACGATCGCCTCCAGGACCCGGAGGCCCATCATCGCGGCGTGGCGACCCCGGACCGCGGCGAGGCTGCCGTAGGGCATGAGGACGGCGCTGGCCGCCGCGTAGGCGCACCAGCCGAAGACCGCGATCGGGTCCAGGTCGAACTTTCCGTCGGTGATGACGTCGCCGAACGTCGGCAGGAGCGCCAGCGACACGACGCCCAGGCCCATCGACAGCCCGACCAGCATCACCGTGCCCCGATCGGCCAGCGGGATCAGCTGCCGGAGCGTGCTGCTGCGCCGTGCGGCGTAGGAGGCGAACAGGAAGCTGCCGACCCCGTTCACGATCAGCATCGCCGGAGCGGCGTAGACCCGGGCCGCCTCCAGCTCGCCGAACAGCGTGGTGCCCACGGCCACGATCACGATCGTGCGCACCGCCGCCATCATCGCCGGGCGGACGCCCTGCTGGGCCGCCCGCCAGCGGCCGTAGCGGATGACCTCACGCCACTGGCTGTGGCGCATGGAGGCCCACCACCGCTCGGCCCGGGGCAGCAGGCCCACGCCCACCAGCAGGCCGCACAGCTGGGCCACCACCAGCGACGACAGCAGGTCCCTCATGACGAGCTGCCCGTCGAGGTACTTGAAGATGCCGAGCCACACCGCGGTCACGACCAGGCAGGTCCCGTCGACAGCGACGACGAACCAGAACTTCAGCGACGCCATCAGCATCCGGCGGATGAGCTCCTCGAGCACGAAGATCGCCGTGGCGAGGCCGAAGAGGGGGGCGAGGTCCCAGTCGACCAGCCCGGTGACGCCCGACAGGACGCATGCGGTGAGCCCACCGATCGTGGCGACGCCCAGCGCCACGGTCTGGAGGCCGCCACGCACGGCCACCGTGTGGCGGTCGAGGACCGTGAGCGAGTCGCCGACCAGGCCGGTCGTCACGGCGGTGGACAGCACGACGCAGCTGTAGAGGAGTGCGAAGACGCCGAGGCCGGCCGCGCTGAGCTCGCGCACCGCGATGATCTGCAGCAGGAAGCTGGTCATCGACTGGACGACCTCGGCCGAGATCGCTGCGGCCACCTTCTGCACCTTGGCCACCATCCGGCCGATCCGACCGGTCGGCGCAGCGGGTGCCGATGCAGGGGGCGAGGACGTCGACGGCGCGACCGACGACAGCTGCAGCGGCGCCTGGTCGTGTCCGACGTCGGAGGTGGTCATCGCTTCTTCAGGTCCAGTCGATGGGAGTGCGAAGGGTGCCCCAAAGCCGCGGGCCCGTCACGTGG
>JAEYSR010000033.1 GCA_023434535.1 Actinomycetes bacterium | reverse complement strand
CGCCTTCCGGGGTAGCTCAGCTGGCAGAGCAGCTGACTGTTAATCAGCGGGTCGTGAGTTCGAGCCTCACCCCCGGAGCGCAGGGAACGGCCCTCGGCGACCAGCCGGGGGCCGTCTCGCGTCCGGTACTCGCAGTCCCGGTGGATCTCAGGGTGGAGAGCGCGAATCCTCGTGCGGCGCGACCCCTATATCCCGGCGACGGACGCCGATGGGAGTCGGATCCGAACCGTGCTCAACACTCGCCAGGACGTGCCGATACACGTAGAGATGATCGAGGTGCCGCCGGTCACGGCGCGTTGGGAGTTCGACCCCACGGGGCGTCGCCGCGCCGCGCTGCTCGACGAGCTCCCCGACGCCGTCCTCGTCACCGACCGCTCGGCTCGGCTCCTCTGGGGCAACAGGGCGGCCGAGGAGCTCTTCGGCCGGACGCTCGACGAGACCGTCGGGATCGACTGCACCGACCTCGTGCACCCGGCGGACCTCGAGATGGCCGTGGTGTCGCTCGGTTCGATGCAGACCGAGCGCGTCGGTCTGCCGCTCGAGCTGCGCATCGACACCCCGGGTGGGTGGCGCCAGGTCGAGCTAATCGGCTCCACCCACGGCGACGAGATCGTGCTGGTCGTCCGTGACCTCACCAACCGACGCCGGTGGGAGGTCGCCCACGACCACATCGCCCTCCTGCGCAACGTCCTCCAGCACATCACGACGGTCGCGATGGTGGTCGATCCCGACGGTCACATCCGGTCGACGTCCGCTGCCATCACCCGCCTGCTCGGCCTCGGCCAGCGCCAGGCCGAGGGCAGCCACCTGACCCAGCTGGTCCCGGGCGACCAGCGCGTGGCGCTCGGCCGTGCGCTGCACGACGCCCTCGCAGCACCCGAGGGCGACACCGTGACCGTCGACGTGGATGCCAAGTGCAAGGACCGGACCCGTCTGCCGGTGACGATGTCGATGGTCAACCTCGTCGACGACCCGACGGTCAGCGGTCTGATCGTCACGATGCACGACATGTCGCGGCGCTCGGCCGCCGAGCGGGCGCTGCACGACGCCAACGCCGTCCTCGGGGCCACGCTCGACTCCGTCGCGGACGGCATCGTCGCCGCCGACATCGACGGGCGGATCCGCACCTGCAACCAGCAGTTCTTCGAGGTCTGGCAGATGCCTCCCGAGCTGGTGGCCGGCGCGGACCTGGGGCAGATGACCGACCACATCCGGTCGATGGTGGAGGATCCCGACGGGCTGATGGCCCGCATCGACGAGATCAACTCGGATCCCCACTCCGTCAGCGAGGACACGATCGAGTTCCTCGACGGGCGGGTCATCGAGCGCCGCTCCCGACCACGCTTCGTCGACGGAGAAGCCGTCGGTCGGGTGTGGAGCTTCCGCGACGTGACCTCGACCCGTCGGCTCCAGGCGGAGCTCGCCCGGCAGGCCTTGCACGACCCGCTGACCGGGCTGGCGAACCAGGTGCTGTTCCGTCGGCGATTGGAGGTGGCTCTCGAGTCCGCCTCCGACGGGCGGAACGTCGCTGCGATGTTCGTCGACCTCGACGACTTCAAGGCCGTCAACGACACCCTCGGACACTCGGCCGGCGACCTGCTCCTGATCGAGGTCGGCGAGCGGCTCCGGACCGCCGTGCGTCCCGAGGACACCGTCGCCCGCCTCGGCGGCGACGAGTTCGCGGTGATCCTGCAGGACGTCGACGGCGACGAGTCCGCCATCGAGGTGGCCCGGCGCCTCATGGAGGCCCTGTCGCAGCCGGTGGAGCTGGCCCAGGGCCTGGTGGTCGTCGGTGCCAGCATCGGCGTGGCCGTGGCCGATGCCTCGCTCGATCCCGACGGGCTGCTCAGGTGCTCGGACCTGGCGATGTACCACGCCAAGCGCAGCGGCCGGAACCAGTTCCGCCTGTACACGCCGGAGATGGGCCAGGACGGCAGCCGATCCCTGGCCGACACGCGCCTGCGAGGGGCGGCGAACCGTGGCGAGCTCGTCGTCCACTACCAGCCGATCGTGGACCCGGGCAGGGACGATGTGATCGTCGTGGCCGAGGCGCTCGTGCGCTGGATGCACCCGGAGCGCGGGCTGCTGCTGCCGACGGAGTTCATCCCGTACGCCGAGACCAGCGGCGTCATCGACGAGATCGGCCTCCACGTCATGGAGGCGGCATGTCGACAGGCGCAGCAGTGGCAGGAGCAGTTCGGTGCCGACGCACCGATGGTGAGCGTGAACCTCTCGCCGCACCAGCTGCTCGACGACCACCTCCCCGAGCGCGTGTCCGAGGTGATCGACGACGCCGGGCTCGACCCCACCCGCCTGGTTCTCGAGTTCACCGAGGGTGCCCTGATGCAGGACCCTGCGTCGGTGGTCCGCCAGATCCGGTCGATCCGTCGGAGAGGCGTCCACCTGGCGATCGACGACTTCGGGACCGGGCACTCGTCGTTGGCCCGTCTGCAGCAGTTCCCGATCACGACGCTCAAGATCGACCGCACCTTCGTCCAGCACGTCGGGGACCGCACGGGTTCGTCGCTCGTCGAGGCGATCGTCCAGCTGGCTCACACCCTGGGGATGCTCACCGTCGCGGAGGGCGTGGAGACAGAGGCCCAGCAGCAACGGCTCGTGGAGATCGGAGCGGATCTCTGCCAGGGCTTCCTGTTCCATCGGCCCATGCCGGCCGATGAGCTGACGCCGATCCTGGCTCGACAGTCCCTCGCCGCGTCACCGCTACGCTGACCGCCCATGCGCGAGGGTCGGTCCGTGACCGATGGGTCCGGACTCGATCGACTGCGTCGCGTGCCGGCGATCGTGGCGGCCGGAGGCGTCCTGGGCGCGGCGTCGGTGGTGGCCACGCGAGGGGTTCCGAAGGTCGAGGAGCGGGCGTTCCACGCCGTCAACGACCTCCCGTCCTGGCTGACACCTCTCCTGTGGCCGCCGATGCAGCTCGGGAGCCTCTGGGGCCCGGTGGTCGCCGGGGTCGTGACGTGGCGGAGGTGGCGGTCCTGGAAGGCGACCGCCGGCGTCGTGGTCGGCGGTGTCGTGGCGTGGCAGCTGGCCAAGGTCGTGAAGCACTACATCCGTCGCGGTCGACCTGCCGACGAGCTGGACCGGATCTCCTGGAGGGCCGGCACGCCCAAGGAGGGGCTGGGCTTCGTGTCCGGTCACTCGACGGTGGCCTTCGCCATGGTCACCGTGCTGTGGCCCTGGACCGACGCCGCGGAGCGAGCCGCTCTGGTGTCCGCCGCGGTGGTCGTGGCCCTGGCCCGGATCCAGGTCGGCGCCCACCTGCCGGTGGACACCTTCGGTGGGGCGGCACTCGGTGTGATCGTCGGTGAGCTCTGGCGGGTCGTGGTCGGCGACCCGACGCCTGGCTCGACCGGCGGCGGGTTCGACGCGGCGGAGACGGAGGGAACGTCATGATCCGGTTCATCGTCAGTGTGGTCGTGGTCCTGGTGGTCGCGACCGTCACGACCCTGCTCGGCTCCCGGCTCCTCGGCATCCGACGAGGGTGGGTCCGGCAGCTGCTGGCCGGCGCGATCGGGTGGCTGATCGCCCTGACCGTCGCGGCCGGGTTGCTCGACTGGGACTGGGACGCGGACGAGCTCATCGCCTACACCGCCGTCCTGGCCGTGCCCGCCACGATGGCGTTGATGCTCCTGTTCGACCTGGTCGCCCGTCCTGGGACGTTGGCGCAGGGGGACCGCGCCGGCCTGATCGAGGCATCGTCGCCGGTCGGCGACCTGAAGGCTCGGATCGAACCGATCACCCGGTACCGGGAGCTCCTCGCCATCCTGCGCCGCCATCAGCTGCTGGGCCACCTCAACGGCCGGCGCGACGCGGCGGACGAGGACCTGGACCCGCCCGCGGTCCGTCTTCGGGAGGCGTTGGAGGACGCCGGCGGGGTCTACGTGAAGCTGGGACAGATCGCCGCGACGAGGATCGATCTCCTGTCCCCGGCCGTCTGCGAGGAGCTGGGGAAGCTCCAGAGCCGGTCGACGCCCGTGCCGGCCGAAGAGGTCCGCCAGGTGCTCGAGCAGGAGTACGGCAAGCCGGTCGACGAGGTGTTCGCCCGGTTCGACTGGGAGCCGCTCGCCGCCGCGTCGATCGGTCAGACCCACACGGCGCTGCTCACGACCGGCGACGAGGTCGTCGTCAAGGTGCAGCGGCCGGGCGTCGGCGCCACCATCGAGCGGGACCTCGCCGCACTGGACCAGCTCGCCCGGCTGGCGGAGCGACGGACGGTCACCGGACGTGACCTGAGGGTCAGCCAGCTGGCCGCGGAGTTCGGCCGCAGCCTGCGCTCCGAGCTGGACTTCCGCGACGAGGCCCGGGCCACGGCGACCATGCACGAGCTGCTCGCGGACAGCCCCATCACGGTTCCGACGGTCTACCGGGACCTGTGCACGCGTCGCGTCATGGTGCAGCAGCGGCTGCCGGGCGAGCCGCTGTCCGACGCGCCGGCCGACGACTCGGTCGACCGGGACGTGCTGGCCCGCCAGCTGCTGTCGGTGTTCGTGACGCAGCTGCTCGGGACCGGGATCTTCCACGCCGACCCGCACCCCGGCAACGTCATGGTGCTCTCCGACGGGACCCTGGGACTGATCGACTTCGGCGCCGTCGGCCGGCTGGACTCGGTGCAGATCCAGGCCGTGGTCGACATGCTGATCGCCCTCACCCGCGGCGATGCCTCGTTGCTCCGCGACGGCGTGGAGCGCGTCGCGGACGTGGGGGCCCACGTGTCGCGGGACCGTCTCGAGCGGGCCCTGGCGCGGCTGCTGGCAGATCACATCGGCATCGGCGGGACGATCGACGTCCGGGCGCTCGCGGACCTGATCCCGGTGCTCGGCGAGTTCGAGATCACGTTGCCGGGCGACCTCGTCGTCCTCATGCGGGCCCTGGTGACGCTCGACGGCACGCTCGGCGTGATGAGCCCGGGCTTCTCCGTGGCGGCGGCGGGTAAGGAGCTCGCCCAGAAGGAGGCGGCGGAACGCTCCGACGGCGATCCGCAGCAGATGCTCACCGAGGCGCTCGTGGCCGAGCTGCCGGTGCTGCGGCGGCTCCCTGCGGACGTCGGTCGCACCCTGGCGTTGGCCTCCCGGGGCAGCCTCACGTTCCGGACCGTGGCGTCGGAGGACGAGAGCCGCTTCACCCGGACCATGTGGAACCGGACCCTGCTGGCCGGCATCGGCGTCGGGCTGTGCCTGGTCTCGGTGCTCCTCATGGGCCTCGAGGTCGGCCCCAACGTCGGTGGCGACACCCGGCTCGTGGTCCTGCTCGGCGCCGGCGGTCTGGGGCTCGGGGCGATCCTGCTCATGCGGGTGATCGCCGCCGTCGTACGGGACGGCACGGTCTGACGGGTGCCGTTCCGCCCGGCGGTACGCTCCCGCCGGGCCGGTAGCTCAGTGGTCAGAGCAGGCGACTCATAATCGCTCGGTCCCGGGTTCGATCCCCGGCCGGCCCACGAAGCGCGAGCATGCGCAACTCCCGGCGGGCGGTCCTGCGAGGCGACGACGTCGACGCACGTCGTCGCCATCGGTGACGGTCACACCTAGCATCGTCGCCACTCGGACGGCCGGGAGGGGTGGACGTGGGCGAGACGGTTCGTGAGAGCGCGGGGACGCGCGGTCGGCAGGCGGTGAGGACGGTTCTCCTCGCAGCGGTGGCCTGCGTCATCGGCGCGGTCGCGCTGGGCTGCACACCTCCGACCGATGTGCCGGCTTCATCCACGTCCACCACGAGTGCGACGTCCACCACGGCCTCGACCTCGACGACAGCGTCGACCACCGCGCCGACGACCACCACCTCGCTCCCGGGCGTGCCGGCCGAGCCGGGTGTGGCGAGCACGTACCAGAACGATCCGTCCCACCGCGGTTCTGTGACCGACCCGGCGGTCGACGTGCCGTCGCTCACCGAGGTGTGGAGTCGGAACCTCGGAGCGCAGGCCAGCTACGCGGTGATCGCACGCGACAGGGTCTTCGTGACCGCCCGCACGGGCACCACGCTCTACGGCACCACGCTGCACGCTCTGCGGTTGTCGGACGGCAGCACCGCGTGGACCGCTGATCTCGGCGGCACCTACCACTGGTCGAGCGTCGCCTACGAGGACGGGCGGGTCTTCGCGCTGAACTTCAACGGGCTCCTGCGCGCCTTCGACGTCGAGAGCGGACAGGTGCTGTGGGCGCAGCAGCTGCACCAGTACTCGTACTCCGCGCCGGTGGTCGTGCGGAACAACTACGTCTACGCCACGGGGTCGGGTTCCGGCGGCACGCTCGATGTGGTGAATGCGATGACGGGTGGCTTCGTGTGGACGGCCTCGATCGGCAACGGGTCGATCAGCTCTCCGGCAGTCGACGCCACCGGCGTGTACTCGTCCCATCCGTGCGACACCCAGGGCCACTCGCTGTTCGGTGCGCTGCTCTGGAAGGCACCCGACAACTGCAGTGGTGGTGGTGGCAAGCAGGTGTCGCTCGACTCCGCCAACGGCCGCCTCTACGTCCGCAACGCCCGCATCGGCACGGTGACGGTCAACGCTGTCCTCGACACCACCACGGGCGCCATCGTCTCGACCATCCCGGGCGGCTCGCCGTACGCCATCACCGACGGCGGCGCATTCACTGTGTCGAACACCGTTCTGGTCAAGGTCGATCCGACGACCGGATCCCAGCTCTGGAGCCAGACCGGAGATCTCAACGAGACGCTCGTCGGGCCGCCGAACGTCGTGAACGGCACGGTGCTCGTCGGCGGCCGCTCCGGAAAGGTCTACGGGTTCTCCGCTGCGACCGGCGCCCGCGTGTGGACCTCGGCCGCCGGCCAGCCCGTGCCGGCGATCGACGAGCAGAACGTGGCGGCGCCGACCGCTGCCATCTCGATCGGTCTCGGACACGTGGCGGTCCCGACGGACCAGGGCCTCCGGGTGTTCGCCAGCCGGTAGTCGGCGACGGTCGCGGCCCGGGACCGCTCGGCTCCGACCCCTTCGCCGGCCGACGACACGGTTCGTCCGGACCCGAACCTCCCCGCCATCGAGGTGGCGCTCCCGTAGCCTGCGCGACGTGCCGAGCGACGTCGTGGGGGCCCTGGACGACAAGGTCGACCGGAGCATGGATCGCTGGCGCGTCCACACGTTCGGTCCCGCCGACGAGCACCCGTTCCGCCGCCGGTCGAGCGACTGGATCCGCCTCGTGGTCGCCGCAACGGTCGTCACCACGCTCGCGCTGCGGTCGACCGACGTCAGCGACGCCCAGAAGTCGCTCTTCGACTTCTTCAACCAGCTGCCGGACTCGCTCTCCGACGCGTTCCGGTTGGCCTACGGCCTCGGGACCCTCTGGGGAGTCGGCCTGGTCCTGGTGGCTGCGCTGATCGGACGACGCTGGCGTCTGGCCCGCGACCTGACCCTCGCCGGCGTCCTCGCCGCGCTGCTGGCCCGGCTCATCGGTGCTGCGGCGTCCGGGGATTCGACGACCGAGGCGCTGCAGGCCACCGTGCGACTCGGATCCTCCAGCCCGTCGTTCCCGGCGGTGCGCCTGGCCGTCATCGTCGGGGTCGTGGCCGCCGCTGCGCCCTACGTGACCCGACCGACGCGGCGCACCGGGCAGCTCTTCGCCGCCGTGATGGCCTTGTCGGCCATGTACCTGGGCGTGGCGCTCCCGAACGCCGTCGTCGCCGGTGCGGTGCTGGGCTGGGGTTGTGCCGCCGTCGTGCACCTGGTGTTCGGGTCGCCTGGCGGTCGTCCGACGTTGTCGCAGATGCGCTCGACGCTGTCCGAGCTCGGTGTCCCGGTCGACCGGCTCGAGCTGGCCGCCACCCAGCCGGACGACGCCTCGCTCTGGTTCGCCCACGACGACGTCGGTGCGTTGCACGTCCGGGCGCTCGGTCGTGACGAGGGCGACGCCCAGGCGCTCGGAGCCGCGTGGCGTTCGGTGGTGTACAAGTCGCCGCCGGGCCGCCTGCACCTCACCCGCATCGAGGCGGTGGAGCACCAGGCGTACACGGTCCTCCTCGCGGCCCAGTCTGGCGTCCTGGTCCCGACGGTCGTCACCACGGGGACGGCCGGCCCCGGGACGGCGGTGCTGGTCGAGCGTCCGGTCGAGGGGCGGCCGCTCTCGTCGCTCCCTCCGGCGGAGCTGACCGAGTCGCTCCTCGAGTCGGTCTGGCGGGAGATCGGACGGCTCCACGCCTCGGGTGTCGCGCACCTGGACCTGACGCTGGACCACGTGGTGCTGGCCGACGACGGCTCGATCGGGTTCACGTCGTTCAGCCACGCCGTCACCGGCGACCGCCACGACTACCGGATCCGCGACGTCGCCTCGTTCCTGGTGGCGACCGACGAGGTGGTCGGGCCGGACCGGGCGGTGGCCGCCGCGGCCTTCGGCCTGGGTCGGGAGCGGCTGACCGAGGTCCTCCCGGTGATCCAGTCGTCGGTCCTGCCGTCGTCGATGCGCCCGCGGCACCGCGCCGAGCACAAGGAGCTGAGCGATCGGCTCACGAGGTTGAGGGCGACGACGGCGGGCGTGGTCGACGTCGAGTCGCCGCACCTGACGGAGCTCCACCGCATCTCGCCGGCCACCCTGGCGATGGTCATCGGCACGTTCCTGGGCGTCGCCGCGCTGCTCAGCCAGGTGGGGGATCCGCAGCAGCTGTGGGACACGATGTCGGAAGCGGACTGGCACTGGATCAGCCTGGCCATCGTGGTGTCGCTGCTCACCAACTTCTCGACGGCCATCGCTCTCATGGGCAGCGTCCCGATCAGGATCCCGCTGCTGCGGACCGCAGAGCTGCAGCTGTCGCTGTCGTTCGCCAACCTGGCGGTGCCGACCGTCGGTGGCCTGGCCAGCCAGGTCCGCTACCTCCAGAAGCAGGGCGTCGACCTGGCCGGGGCGGTGGCGGCGGGCGGTGTGGTGTCCGGCGTGGCCAACGTCGTCGTCACCAGCTCGGTGTGCCTGCTCGCGGTGCTGCTCTCGCCGGCGAAGGTCTCCACGCAGTCGATCGAACCGAACCAGCTGCTCGGCATCCTGCTCATCGCCGCGGTGGTCATCGGGGTGCTCTGCGCCGTCCTCTTCGGGGTACCGGCAATCCGCAAGCGAATCCTCGGCCCGGTGCAGGACGCATGGGCGATCGTGTCGACGGCCATGCGCTCGCCCCGCCAGCTCAGCCAGCTGGTGCTCGGCTGGGCGCTCAACGCCCTGATGTACGCGTTCGTCCTCTACTGCTGCGTCGCGGCGTTCGGTCCGCCGGTGAACTTCTGGACGATCGTCCTCATCAACACCGGGGTGTCGACCCTCGCGTTCGCCGTTCCGGTCCCTGGCGGAGCGACGGCGGTCAGCTCCGTCGGCGTCGCCGGCCTGCTGACGGCTGTCGGCGCGAGCCAGGACGTGGCGGTCGCCGCGTCGCTGGCGTACCAGGTGACGGCGACGTTCATCCCCGCGGTGCCGGGCTGGTTCAGCTTCCGGAACCTGATGTCGCTCGACTACCTCTGACGTCGGCCGTCGCTCGGCGGTCAGTCGGCCAGCAGGGCCTGGGCGTATCCGGTCAGCGTGTTGTTGTCGACGAACAGGTGCTGGGTGCCGGCCGAGATGTCCCGGAAGCACCGACCGACGACGCTGGGGTTGCGCAACCCCGCGGACCCGGCCCACGTGTAGGCGAACCGGCAGGCGTCGGCGGCGACCCGGGTGGCGTAGGTGGTCGCCTGCCGGGTCCGCTGCACCACCAGGTTCGGCGCGTCGCCTCCGCCGGCCACGGCCGCTTCGAGCTCCTCGAAGGCCTCGAACACGAAGGCCCGCGCGGAGCGCATGGCCGCGTCGTGCAGCGCCAGGTCGTGCTGGAAGAGCTGCTGCGCTGCGATCGGGTCGGCCCCGAGCCGGGCCTTGTCCTGTGCGATCCGCACGATCTCGTCGATCGCCCTCCGGCCGACCCCGGTGGCGAACCCGGCGTGGCCCAGCGCGGTGAGGGCGAAGAGCCCGATGCGGAACAGGTCGCCGCCGCGGAGCGGGGCGCAGGTCAGCAGGCGGAACGTGTGGTCCTCGGGCACGGTGACGTGGTCCACCGTGTAGTCGTAGCTGCCGGTCCCCTGGAGCCCGAGCACGTCCCAGTTGCCCGTGAAGGTGACCTGCTCCCGAGGGATGAAGGCGACCCGCATGTCGGGCAGGCCGAGCTCGTCGAGCCCCGGTTCGCCGTCCACGGTGCGCATGGCGCCGGCGGCGACCCAGTCGGAGTGGCCGCTGCCGCTGCCGAACGAGTAGCGGCCGTCGAACACCAGCCCGCCGTCGCTCTCGACCGCGGAGCCGACCGGGCCGAACATGCCGCCGTGGATGGGCAGGCGTCCTCCTCGGTCCTCGTCTCCGCCGACGCCGAACATCGGCAGCGCGACCTCGTCGGGCAGGTACACCGACGCGAAGGCCGAGGACGTGGCGTTGGCCATGAGCGACCATCCGGTGGAGCCGTCGGCGTAGGCGAGCTCGTCGAAGACCTCGAGCGCGGTGCGGACGTCGACCTCCTCGCCGCCGAGCTCCTTGGGGACGAGCACCCAGAACAGTCCCGCCTCGGCGAGAGCGTCGACGACGTCGCCCGGCATCGTGCCGGCGTCCTCGGTGCGGTCGGCTGCCGCCTCGACGAGCGGTGTGAGTCGGCGCGTGCGCTCGACGAGGTCGTTCACGTGGATGCCCCCTGTTCGTTCCCCGTCCCGTGGGTCGTGACGGTCCTCTCGAGCGGACCATCCCTCTCGATCGGACCTGCGAGCTCCATCTGAGCGCCGACGGCCACTGCTGCGCCACGGCTCCTACCGCCGTGGTGCACCCCCGGGAGGCCGTAGCGTACCGGGCCGGTGGACGCGAACACCCTGCTCCTGGCCGTGGCGGTCGCCCTGTCGCCGACGGGCGTGCTCGCGAGCGTCCTGCTCCTGACCACCGACCGCGGGGTGCGGAAGGCCGGAGCGTTCGCGCTGGGCTGGTTCCTGGCCGTGGCCGTGGTCGGCCTGCTGACGATCCTCGCCGATTCCCGCCTGGACACGCCGCCCGGCAGCACCACGTCGACGGCCAGCGCGTGGCTCGACGTCGTGCTCGGAGCGGTGCTGGTGGTGATGGCGATCCGGACCCGACGCCGGGCGACCGCCGGCCCGAACGAGCCCTCGTGGATGGCCCGCCTCGACCACATGCCCGTGCCGCTGGCCTTCGGGTTCGGCATCTTCATGCCGCCGTACGTGATCGCCGCTGCGGCGGCGAACTCGATCGTGAAGGGGAGCGGGTCGTCGGGGACGTCCCCGCTGGCGGTGGCCGTCACCGTCGTCGTGTCGTCCCTCGGGGTGGTCGTCCCGTGGGTCGTCGCCGTGACAGCGAGCTCCGCGGACAGCTGGATCGCGTCGTGGCGGACCTGGCTGCTGGCGCACTGGCCGACCGTGCTCAGCTGGCTCCTTCTTGTGATCGGAGCGTGGCTCGTGGTCCAGGGCGTCGCGGCACTGCTCTGAGCCGGGCGAGCCGGTCCTGGTCCTACGTCAGGACGCGTGGTCGGAGCCGGTGAGGGGGATCAGGGTTCGCCGTCGAGCCAGGACGGAGCGCCCTCGAGCAGGAACCGGCTCACCTCGAGGCAGCGCTCGAGCGCATCGCACAGCATCTCCTCGCCCATGTACACCTGGCTGAGGCTGACCGGAACCCGCGCCACGACGGTCAACGTGCGCTCCGACGGGTCGGTGACCGACTGGAACGAGTCGACGGCCGACACCTCCAGCGGGAGCTCCGGGCCGCCGATACCCGCCAGCTCGGTGGCGAGGAGCAGCAGGTCGGGGCAGTGGGGAAGAGGCGGGAGCGACCACGTGAAGGTCATCGGCAGGTGGTGGCGCTCCTCGGGCTCGTCCCCCTCGGGGAGCTCCAGCACCTGGTCCTCGAAGGCGAGCAGCGCCCGGGGGTCGACCTCCACCGACAGGTGGAACTCGACGGGGCCGCCGCACGCCTCTTCGGGGTGCAGGTCGACCTCCCACGCCTGGCGCATGGAGTAGGTCTCCACGAAGTGGCGCTCGTCGTGGATGTGGAACCCGTGGTCGGCCGCGTGGTTCTTGAGATCTGCCACGAAACCGGCGACGTCGATGACTGCCATCGCCCACCAGATTGCCAGCCGATCGGGCCCATGAGAAACCACGTTCCGAGGGACCGGTACCCTCGGAGGGCGTGGCGACCGGGAGCAACGACGACCGCTCCGTCCGGTGGGTCCAGGACCTGCTGGAGCGCACCGTCGAGGCGGTGGCCGCAGCGCTCGCCACGGACCGGCGGTCGGTCGTCTCCGACGCCGGCGAGCCCGGTGCGCCCTCGTGGCGCGACAGGGGGGAGCGGCCCGGCCAGTACCGGATCGACCTCGTGGCCGACGACGCCGCTCTGGAGGTGCTGCGCGCCGCCGGCGTCGGGATCCTGAGCGAGGAGTCCGGGCTCGAGGACCGCGGGACGGGGCTGATCGTCGCGGTGGACCCCGTCGACGGCTCCACCAACGCCAGCCGCGGGCTGCCCTGGTACGCCACCAGCCTGTGCGCGGTCGACGAGTCGGGGCCGTGGGCCGCGCTGGTCGTGAACCTGGCGACGGGCGTCCGGTACTCGGCGGTCCGGGGCGGTGGAGCGTTCCGCGACGGGCGACCCGTGGTGGTGTCGGAGGTGGAGGAGTCGACAGGGGCGCTGGTCGTCCTCAACGGCTACCCGGGTCGCTACCTGGGGTGGCGCCAGTACCGGGCGTTGGGTGCCACCGCACTCGACCTGTGCTCGGTCGCCGACGGGTCGGTCGACGGCACCGTCGACTGCGCGCACGACGCCCTCGGACCGTGGGACTTCCTCGGCGGATCCCTCCTGATCACCGAGGCCGGCGGTTTCGTCGCCGACCTCCACGGCCGTCCGCTCGACGAGCTCGGCCACGACGTGCGCCGCACGCCGGTGTCCGCGGCGACGGAGCTGCTCTTCGACCACCTCCTCGAGTCCCGTCGCTCCCTCGACGGCTGAGGCGGCCGGCTCGTCGGCACGGGCCGGGGAGTGATCCGGGGTGCGGCGCCGTATCGTGGCGGCGTGGTCGATGCCGCCCAACGGGTCCTCCTGAAGGTCTTCCGCCTCCTGCCGAGGCGCGTCCGCCGTTGGCTCGTCCGGGCCGGCACCCCCAAGTACACCGTCGGCGCCATCTGCATCGTCGAGCGACGTGACGGTGCGATCCTGCTCGTCCGCCACTCCTACGTGTCCCGGTGGGGCACGCCCGGCGGGCTCGCCAAGCGCCGCGAGCCGATCGACGTCGCCGCGGCTCGGGAGACCATGGAGGAGGTCAACCTGCCGGTGGAGCTGGTCGGGGAGCCCTCGGTCGTCGTCGAGCCGATCCCCCGGAGGGTGGACGTGGTCTTCCTGGCCCGACCGGCGATCGACGCCCCTCTCGACGACGTGCGTCCGAGCTCGCCGGAGATCGTGGCGACGGGCTGGTTCCACCCGCACGAGCTGCCCGAGCTGCAGCCCGAGACGGCGACCGCGCTGGTGGCCCTGTCCCGGGACGGTCGCATCGATCTGAGCGGGTCGGGGCTGAAGCCCTCGGCCGCCCGGCGCACGATCTGAGCCGCCTCCGCCGGACCACGGCGGACGCCCGGGTCAGCCGGCGGACGCGCCGGCCTCGGCCACTGCGTTGCGGTGCCGCCGGGCGATGGCGTTCACCGCCGCGGGCGACCTGGTCGCCACGCCGGACAGGAAGGTCAGCTGCAGGAACTCGACGGCGTCGATCTCCTGGCCCGGCGCCTCGCGGTTCTCGTAGCGACCGGCGTCGAGGATCCCGTGGATGGAGTGGGTGATCGCCCGCACCACGAACTCGGGGTCGATCAGCGCCTTGATCGATCCGTCCTCGATGCCCTCGACGACGACGTTGCGCCACAGGTCGAGCGCCTCGACGCTCGGTTCGATCACGGGAGCGAGCTCGTCGAGGTGGATCAGCGTCTTCCACTCGTGGTGGATGAGGCGGATCTCGCCGGCGTTGCGCTCGCAGACGTCGTAGACGACGGCGATCATCTCGGCCAGGCGGGCCGCCCCGTTGCCCGGCGATGCGTAGGCCGCCCGTTGGGCGGGGAGCAGCTCCCCGAAGAAGTGCTCCATGAGCTCGGCCACGATCTCCGCCTTGGAGCGGAAGTGGGCGTACAGGCTGCCGGCCTGGAGCCCCGCCGCCTCTGCGATGTCGCGCATGGAGGTGACCGAGTAGCCCCGGTCGGCGAACTGGGTACGGGCGAGGTCGATGATCTCATCGCGACGGCTGGACACGTCACCAACTCTGCGCGGAGGTGGGCGAGAAAGCAAACGTTCGGCAGGTGTCCACCGTCACGACTCCGGGAACGCCGGGATGACCTCGGCGCCGAAGAGGCGGATCATCGCGGCCATCTCGTCGAACTCCCCGAGCGAGGACCGATCGCCGTGCTCCGCGGACAGGCCGGCACCGAACGACGCGTGGACGTGGGTGCACCCCGTCTCGGCGCGGTACCGCTCGATCTGGCCGATGACGTGCTCCGGGTCTCCCCACAGGAGGCGGTCCTCGGCGATCTCCTCGGGCGACACGTCCTCCCCGCGGTCGATGCGGTCGAACAGCTCCCGCTCGGTGTCGTCCTCGGTGGACTCCCGCCAGTGGACGAGGAGCCCGTCGACGTAGCCGGGCAGGACCCGGTCCCGCACCCGCTCGTGATCGGCCTCCACCCAGGCGTAGCGACGGAGGATCCATTCGGCGGGCCGCCCGAGCCGTGCGGTCTCGGCCCGGTAGGTCGTCAGGCACCGCTGGGCCACCCCGAGGGACTGGACGGGTCCGCACAGCCACGCGTCCCCGAGCCGGGCGGCGCGCCGGACGGCGCGGTCCGCGACCCCGGCCACCCAGATCGGCGGGTGGGGGCGTTGCGTCGGACGCGGGTACACGGTCAGCTCGTCGAACGGCCAGAACGTCCCGTCGTGGGAGGTGCGCTCCTCGGTCCACACCGACCTCAGGACCTCGAGCGCCTCCTCCATCCGCGCCCCGCGTTCCGAGAGGTGGCCTCCGAACGTCTCGTACTCGAGCGCCGACCACCCCAGTCCGACGCCGAGGGAGATCCGGCCGTTGGACATCTCGTCGATCGTCGCCACCTGCTCCGCCACCCGGACGGGGTGGTGCATCGGGAGCTGGAAGATGCCGGTGCCGACCCTCAGGGTGGTGGTGCGGACCGCCACCGCGGCGAGGAAGGTGAGCGGGTCGCTCATGATCCCCGGCTGGAAGTGGTGGTGGCCGGTGGTCGCGGTGTCGAAGCCGGACTCCTCGGCGATCCGGGCGAGCTCGAACGTCGGCCCGTACGGGTCGTCGGCGTCGAGGTCCCGCAGGAGAGGGAGGGAGAGCGAGAACTTCATCGCACACCTCCGGCGACCGGTCCCGGCGAGTGCACGGTCACTCGGATCGCGTCGTCGTGGCCGACGCGGCCATCAGGTACGAGTAGTGGGGGAGGTGGCTGAGCTGACCGCCGTCGCAGCGGATCACCTCGCCGGTGATGAACGCCGACTCGTCGGACGCCAGGAACACCGCCAGGTTCGCGATGTCCTCGGGCTCCCCCAGCCGTGGGACGAGGTTGTTGGCCGCGATCACGTCCAGCACCTCGGGCGGGCACGCGCCGAGGAGCGACGGGGTTCGGATGGCCCCCGGCGAGATGCAGTTGCAGCGGATGCCGCTCGCCCCGAACGCCGTGGCGATCGAGCGCGTGAGCGTGACGACGGCGCCCTTGGCTGCGGCATAGGCGGTCTGGCTGAGGTCACCCGACAGCGCCTGGTTGGAGGC
>JAEYSR010000234.1 GCA_023434535.1 Actinomycetes bacterium | reverse complement strand
CGCTGTTCCCCGCAAGATCTCCCGACGCACCGGATCCGGCAAGTACTTCCACTTCCGAGCCACCACAGACCTCCTCGAGTCGCTCCAGTCTCGACGAGGGTGTTGCACTCACCAGTTGAGGACGCCGACGAGAAACCGTCGAGATCGAGGAACAGCGCGGGCGCGAGCGTCCGCTCGGACGACTGGGTGGCCAGGTCGGCGGGGGGAGGAGACGCGGAGATCGGAACCGCGGCGACGCCGGCCGGGTGCCGCCCGCGCCGGTCAGGACCCGAACTCGAACACCGTCTGGTGTTCCGACACCCTGAGCACGTTGCCCTCGGGGTCGGTGAACACCGCCTGTCGGGCGTCGTAGTAGGTGGTGAACGGCCCCTTCACCAACGTCGCGCCGAGCGCCGTGAGCCGGTCGACCGACTCCTCCACGGCCTCGACGGTCCCGAGGCTGAGCGTGATGTGGTTGGCCGACGAACCACCGCGCCGTTCGCCCACTCCCAGGAGGTCGAACGCCTCGTCGGCGTGGAATCCCAATGCGACGCCGCCGGCTCGGAGCGCGATGAAGATCGGGCTCTCCACCTCCGGGACCCGGTGGAAGTCGAAGGCCGACTCGTAGAACGTCGCAAGGGCGACGTGGTCGGTGCACATGAGGCTGACGAGTTGGATGACGGGGGTGGACTCCATCCGGCGACGGTATCCACCCGATCCCGTTGACTCAACAGTCTGTTGAAGTGACGAGCTCGGCGACCCGCAATGGACCCGGGGCCGTGTTCCCGACTGCGGCCTCCGCAGCGGAGTGGCTCGACGTGCAGATGCCGGGCGTCCTCCGGGTGGAGCTGGATCCGTGTCTCACCGGAGACAGCCCGGTGCAGGGCATCCCGCTCGGTGAGACCGGCCCGCTGACCGAGACGACGACCACCCAACGCCCGTAGTCCGGGACCGTGGGAGCCAGGCTTGTCCGGTCAGCGCCGGGCCGCGTCCAGGAAGCGCGCCATCTCCGTCCGGTTGGCACCCGGGTGCGACAGGTGCCCCCGCCACGCCCACGGCAGCACCATGCCCTCGGCCCGGTCGACCACGTCCAGCCGGTACAGGTCGGGTCGGCCGAACGCTGCATAGGTGTCGGCCATGCGCTCGGCGTCCTGGATCGGCACGAGCGGGTCGTCGGGACCGGCCATCGCGTAGATCGGGGAGTCGGACGGGTCCGCATAGCGCTGCGGGGAGTTCTCGACCATCGTCGTCGGGTCCAGGGCGTCGACGTCGATCGGACCGAGCTCACCGGTGCGGTCGACCTCGGCCAGGGCGATCGGGAGGGTCGAGGGCAGGTCGGTGGGAGCCGCCTCGGCCACCACCGCGGCGACGCTCGGGCTGAGCGTCGCCAGGCTCGCCGGAAGCCAGTCGGGCGTCCGAAGACCGGGTGCGGTGGCCTGCAGTGCTGCGGCCCAGGCTCCCCACGAGTGTCCCCACAGCACGATGCGGCTCGGGTCGATGCCCCACGAGTCGGCATTGGCCTTGAGGAACCGGACGGCCACGTCGAGGTCCTCCGCCGCAACGGGATCGATGGGGATCTGCAGGCCGTCAGGTCCGTCGACCGCGATGTTGAGCCGGTAGTTGAGCGACACGACGACGTAGCCCCGGGCGAGCTGTCGAGCGAGCAGGTTGGCCGGGTAGTCGACGCCGCCGAGGTCGGTCTTGTCCCCGACGATGGAGAAGCCGCCGTGGATCCACACGATGACGGGCCGTCCCGTCGTCGGTCCGGTGGGCGGCGCGTACACGTCCATGGTCTGTGAACCCCGGTACGTGCGTCCGTCGAAGACGCCCTCGCACCCCGCGTCGGAGCCGGTCGGGCAGCCGGTGAGTCCGCCAGGGACGTAGAGCACATCGGTCAGCGACGGACCGACACCTGGCTCGACCTTGTTGCCCTGGTAGTCGTCGCTCGTGGGAGGGTCCGGAACCTCCCGTGGGACGGTGGGCGTCGACGGGCCCGGTGCCACCGGACTGCACGCCCCGAGCACCGACGCGGTCAACACCGCCATCAGCAGAACTGGAACCCTTCCCCTCATCACGCCCCCTCACGCCGCGATCTCCCTCCGGAACTATGGCACGAGCCGGGTCGACCTGACCCGGCCGTCCGCCCGCTCTGTTCCCGGATACCGACAGAGAACTGTCGATCTCGATGAGCAGAGCGGGGCGTCGGCGGGACGGAGTGTCAGCCGAAGATGTCGCAGCGACCCTGCTCGGGGTCGATGATCGCGTCGGCACGGGACCACTCCCACTGCGGATCCAGGTAGGCCTCGCGCACCTGTCGGGCGGCCTCCGCGTCGTCGACGAACAGGTCGTACTCCTGCAGGTTCGACGGGTACAGGTTGTTCGACCCGACGGAGAACACCTGGTCGTCGACGTGGATGAACTTGGAGTGGTTCGCGAAGCCGGCACCGTCGGGCCACGTCGCCTCGGGGCCGATGCGCAACGACGCGAGCTGCAGGTTGGAGCACATGGCGTCGCGAGCTCGGTCCGTGTCCTGGATGACCTCCACGAGGACGTCGTAGAGCACGGTCGACAGGTCGGTGAGGGACTCCATGTTGGCGTACGAGGTCCCGAACGCCCCGGTGGTCACGATGCGCACGTCCACGCCGCGCAGCAGCTGGTCGGCGATCACGCGGAACAGCCGGGCGTCATAGCGAGGGCACTGCGCCAACAGGTCCTGCTGTGCGATCACGACCCGCTCGTCGGCCGACGCGATCAGCTCCCGGGCTGCGACCTGACCGGGGTTGGCGGCGTCGTGGCTCGGATCCGGCGCTTCGGAGGCCGGGCAGATCAGAGCGAGGACCCACGGCACGAACGACCCGCCGAACGCCTCGCCGCCAAGGGCTTCCGGGATCGGCAGGCCGCTGCCGAGGCGTCCGACGCCGAGGATGCGCACGTCGCCCGGCGATCCGGGCGGCAGGGTCGGGGCGGTGGTGGGGCAGCCGGTCGACGGGCCCGAGCGCGACGACCGGACCCACAACACGCCCCAGAAGCCCTCGGCCTCCCGGGCGCACACCTGGGACCACAGCACGTCGACGAACCGCTGTGCTGCGGCCGCCGAGGGGCCGTCGGCGCGCATGGACACGTCGGACACCGGCGTGGCGGTCAGGTACGACGCGGCCCACTGGTTGTGGCCGCCGACGAGGGCGCGCTGCCCGTCGACGGCGACGATCTTGGCGTGGTTCCACGACTGGAGGTCGGTGGTCAGCGTGGCGACCGAGATCGGCAGCTCTGCACCGGCGGGGCCGAGCCGCTCGACCAGTCGGGCTCGGACCACCTCGGGACCGTCACCGGTGTACGAGTCGAAGAACGGCGTCCCCGCCAGCCACCGGACCTGCGGTCGGTGGCCGGCGGCGATCGATCGTTGGAGTCCGTCGACGATGGCGTCGAGCCACCCGCCGTCCGCGTACGGGAAGAGCGTGGTGATGTCGACCGACACCTGTGCGGAGGCGATCAGGTCGGACAGCTGCCGGAGCAGCTCGTCGGTCCCGACCGGATCCGCGCAGTCGGGGCTGCCCCAGCACCGAGGCGTCTGCAGGAACCACTCGTCGGCGTCGCCGGGCAGGGCGTTGCCCGTCGTGTCCTGCCACACGGTGCCCTCGGTCTGCGGCGAGACCTTACGGAGTGCAGCGACGACCTGGTCGAGGTCATCGTCGGGCCCGCCCGGATCGGACGGCTGCCCCGCCGGGGGTGACGTGCACGACGCGGCGACGACGAGCAGCATCGCCAGCCCCACGATCCACGATGTCGTCCGCATGCGGCCCTCCCCGCTCGGATCCGACCACGCTAGGACAGCGCTCCCGCTCGGCGCCTCGGATCCGGCGGCGCCCGTCAGCTCGACGCGCGGCGCCGCGCCGATCGAACTCGGATCTCAGCGACGTGTGAGCCGCCGGTCTGATCCGAGTTCGGGATGGTTCAGCGAGCGGCGAGGATCGCGGCGCGCTGGGTGTCCGACAGTGGCTTGATCGCCTCCCGGATCGTGACGCCGGACGCTCGATGCGCTCGCGGGAGCAGCCATTCGTAGGTCATCTCCGGTCGCTTCCGTCCGGTGTCGCGGAGGACCCAGCCGATCGCCTTGCGGATGAAGAACTCGGTCTCCTCCAGCATCCCGTCCGCGTACCGGCCGAAGCGGTCGAAGTCGCCGGCTCCACGACGGAGCGGCACCAGCAGGACGAGCAGCGCGGAGCGACGGATCCAGAAGTCGTCGTCGACGGCCCAGCGATCGAGGACCGCAGCTGCGGTGGGCTCCCGATCTACGAGCGCTCCGGCGACCGAGGCGGCCAGCCCGTCGACGATCGCCCACGTGCGTGCCTCGCGGAGGAGTCGCTCGAGCAGGGTCATGTCGTCGGGTCCGAGCACGGCGCCACCGGCGTCCAGCAGCTCGACGCAGGCCATGCGCCGCTCGTGGACCGGTTCGGCCCACAGGGTCTCGACCAACGCAATCAGGTCGTCGTGACCGACGGGCCCCTGATCGCGGAGTGCTGCTTTGGCAACGCGGCGGATGTCGGGCACCGACACCCCGTAGTGGACGAGGTCGCTCTTCAGGTAGGCGCGCTCCTTCTCCGCACGCTCGGGATGGGCGGCTGCTCGGAGCTCGTCGTCGATGTGGTCGGCGGTCTGCGCGACGTCCATCGACGCATGCTCCCAGACGAGCGATCTCCGGCCGCCGCCGGCGCGAACGTGCGCGGATGCGTCGGTGATCGGTGGACGGAGCGGGGGCTCAGCCGGCGACGACGTTGAACCCGGTCGCGCCGGTGCGCTCGTACCCGGTGCTGCCCTCCGCATCGCCGACCGTGGCGGTGACGACCCAGGTTCCCGTGAGGGCATGGGTCGCGGTCGTGCAGTGGAAGACGACGGTGACGGCCGATGCGGGCGCGATCGTCGGCTCGTCGCACGACACCATCGCCGCGACCTCCGCCGGATCCGGCTCGATGTCCGCCGGGGAGTTGAAGCTGAGCGCGATCCCGGTGACGGCGATGTTGTCCACGGCGGAGACGGTGATGGTGAACGCGTCACCCGCGACCACGGGGCTGTCGGCCACGATCGACGAGACGATCGGCGGGGATGAACCCGGAGGCGCCTCGGCGGGACACGCGGTCGCCGCCACGGCGACCATCAGCAGAACCGGAACAACAGCGAAGCGTCGCATGGCAGAACCTTCCCCCCGATCGGCCACAGCAGCCGAGCCGGAGCGACGCTAGACGACCAGCGGCATTCGCCGCCGACGCAGTGGGTGCGTGTCTACTTCCGCCAGTAGATGAGGTGCGTGACGCCGCTGGGGCTTGGCACCACGTCGCGGTGGTACCGGTCGAGCAGGTCGTCGGGCGAGTCCCACAGCCGTTCGCCCCGCCCGAGGTCGATGGGTGCGACTGCGATGTGCAGCGTGTCGACCAGGTCGGCGTCGAGGAACTCCCGCACGGTGTGGGTGCCGCCGCCGAGCCGCACGTCCTTGCCCTCCGCAGCGGCCTTGGCCTGCTCGAGGGCGTCCTCCGGCGTGGTGTCGATGAAGTGGAAGGTGGTGTCGGCCAGCGTGAAGCTCGGGCGGAGGTGGTGGGTGAGCACGAAGACCGGCGTGTGGAACGGCGGGGTGTCGCCCCACCATCCCTGCCAGTCGAGGTTCTCCCAGGGTCCGCGGTGGGGACTGAACTTGTTGCGACCCATGATCTCGGCGCCGATGTTGTGGCTGAAGTCTCGGGTGAAGTAGTCGTCGAGCCCGCGTGATCCACCGGGCTCGGTCCGGTTCGGCCAGCTCGCAGTGGCCCCGGCCCACGACATCAGGTCCATGGGGTTGGCGTGGCCGAAGGGACGCTCCAGCGTCTGGCCCTCGCCGGCGCCGAAGCCGTCACGGGAGACGGCGAAGTTCTGGACTCGCAGGAGCTGGGTCACGACGCGTCCACCTCCGGAGCGAAGCCGAGCCGGGCGTACGCGGCCTGCGACTCGGCGAAGCGGTCCCAGTCCCAGGGAATGGGATCGCCGGCGAGGATCGGTTCGAGGCGCCCGAGCGACGTGTGGAGACCGACGACGTAGCAGTTGTCGATCGCCACGTCGGGATCGGTGACGAAGTGGGTGAGCCGCAGTGTGCAGCCGGTGTCGGTCGGCTCCAGCTCCCAGCGCAGGTAGGACCCGGGATCCGCGTGGGTGTGCTCGAGGAGCATCGGCGCCTCGACACGCAGGACGGTGAAGACCATCTCGATCTCCTCCTCGCCCCGTCCGACGAAGCGCATCTCTCCGCCCTCGCGGAGATCGACGGTGATGTCGGCGTCGAACGGCAGCCACCAGTCGGCCAGCCGCTCGGGGTCGGTGACCGCCGACCACACGTCGCGGATCGGGTACGGCAGGCGGCGCTCGAAGCGGATCACGCCGCCGTCGGGCGTGCGTTCGATGACGCCGTCGTAGGCGACGTCAGTGGGATCGGTCACGTGGGCTCCTTGGTCGTCCGTGCCGTCGGGCCGGACGCAGTGGTCGGGCCGGATCGGTCGATCGGGGTGGATGTGCGTTCGAGGTGTCGCTCGAGCGAGTCGAGCCGGTTCGACCACTCAGCCCGGTACGGCTCGAGCCACTCGTCGAGCTCGATCAGCGGTTCCGGGCGCAGCCGGTAGAGGCGGCGCTGGGCGTCCTGGCGCACGTCGACCAGACCGGCGTCACGCAGCACCTTCAGGTGCCGTGACACGCCGGGCTGGTGCATGCCGACGGCCTCCACCAGCTCGCCGACCGACCGCTCGCCGTCGCGGACGACGTCGAGGATCCGCCGACGCGTGGGTTCGGCGATGACGTTCAGGACGGCCAGGGAGGACGGCACCCGTTCAACATACGGTGAGACATATATATGTGTCAACAGATGGACGGAACCGCTCGGACGACGTCAGCCGTGGACCATGCGGGGATCGTGCGTCGGGTCCGGGAAGGGCCTCGGACACCCCGACCGGACGGCGTCGGGGCGCAGCTCGAAGTGCCACGGCTCGTTCCCGTAGATCTGGCACAACCCGTAGGACGCGCCGTGTCGCGACAGCCAGGTGCGCGCCGCCGCCGGGCCCAGGTCCACGGCGTCGCCCGACACGTGGGAGGACGTCTCCGGCGTCGCCACCCATCGCTCGGCCTCGGCGAGCGATCCGTAGGTCGAGACCGCGTCCCGGAGGAGCTGCGCCTGGTACTCAGGCGATCGCCAGCCGCTGGTGACCCGGACGTCGACGCCGTCGGCCTCCGCGTCGGCGGCGGCTTCTCGCACCGCGTCCAGCAGCGCGGGATCGAGCTCGGTGACGCCCCGCTGATGCCGGTCGAACGGCGACGCCCCGTCCGGCAGCGCGCCGTCGTCGTCCGTGATCGCGGGCCCGTCGTCGGACGCGCGGCGCTCCGTCGTGATCGATCGGACCAGATCGCCGGCTCCGCCGTCGGGCAGCGACGACCACCGGCCGCTCGACCACATCGCTCCCGTGCCGGCCACGGCCAGGACCGCCGCGACCACCACCAGTACCCGGCGTCGACGCGTCCGGTCGGAGGTGGGCGGTGCGGCGGTCGACGACGTCATGGCCGCAGTGGACGACATCGCGTGTCGCCCCAGCGTTGCCGGATCCGGAGACGGCGACGATATGTCCCGACCCGTACCCTGAGTCAGGTGAGGGTGCTGGTGGTCGAGGACGAGCCCCTGATGGCCGAGGCCATCAGGGACGGGCTCCGCTTGGAGGCCATCGCCGCGGACATCGCCGGCGACGGCGACACGGCCCTCGAGCTGCTGGGGCTCAACTCCTACGACATCGCGGTGCTCGACCGCGACATCCCGGGACCGTCGGGCGACGACGTGGCTGAGTCCATCGTGGCGTCCGGCAGCGGCATGCCGATCCTCATGCTGACCGCTGCCGACCGGCTCGACGACAAGGCCTCGGGGTTCGGGATCGGGGCGGACGACTACCTGACCAAGCCGTTCGTCATGCAGGAGCTCGTCCTCCGACTGCGGGCCCTCGACCGACGCCGCGAGCACCATCGGCCGCCGGTGCGGGAGATCGCGGGCCTGCGGCTCGACCCGTTCCGCCGCGAGGTCTACAGGGACGGTCGCTACGTGGCCCTGACCCGGAAGCAGTTCGCCGTGCTCGAGGTCCTGATCGCCGCCGACGGTGGGGTGGTCTCGTCCGAGGAGCTCCTGGAACGGGCCTGGGATGCCAATGCCGACCCGTTCACCAACGCCGTTCGCATCACGGTGTCGGCGTTGCGCAAGCGGATGGGCGAGCCGTGGATCATCGCGACCGTGCCCGGGGTCGGCTACCGCATCGACGTGGGATCCGCCGACGGTGGGTGATGCCGGCGTCCCGAGGGAGCCCGGGTGGAGCATCCGCCTCAAGCTGACCCTCAGCTACGCCGGCTTCCTGATGGTGGCGAGCGTGCTGCTGCTGGCCGCGGTCTGGGTGTTCCTCCTGCGCTACGTGCCCGAGGTGATCGTCACCTCGCCGAGCGACGGGTCGCCCGGACCGTCGATGTTCGTGCCCAACCGCTCCGACCTCCTCGACGCCTTCGTGCCGAAGGTGGTCCTCGCGCTGATCGCCCTCCTCGTGTTCGGCCTGGTCGGCGGGTGGTTCCTGGCCGGACGGATGCTGGCGCCGCTGGACCGCATCACGAGCGTCACGCGGCGCGTTGCCGGAGGATCGCTCGGCCAGCGGATCCACCTGGAGGGACGCAACGACGAGTTCCGAGAGTTCGCGGACGCCTTCGATGCGATGCTCGAGCGTCTCGACGCCCACGTCGCCGAGCAGCAGAGGTTCGCCGCCAACGCCTCCCACGAGCTGCGAACTCCGCTGGCCATCACCCAGACCCTGCTGGACGTGGCTCGTCAGGATCCGGGCCAGGACCCGGGCGTGCTCGTCGACCGCCTGTACTCGGTCAACTCACGAGCCATCGACCTGACCGAGGCCCTGCTCCTGCTCTCCCGGGCAGGCCAGGGCGTCGTCGACCGTGAGACCGTGGACCTGTCGCTGATCGCTGAAGAAGCGGCCGAGTCGCTGCTCCCCCTGGCCGAGGCGTGCCACGTCGAGATCGAGACGACCGGGGACGTGACCGTCGCACTGGGCTCCCACGCCCTGCTGCTGCAGATGACCACGAACCTGGTGCACAACGCGATCGTCCACAACGTCGCCGACCACGGTGAGGTGCGCGTCGACGTCCGGTCGGAGCCGGGCGCCGCGGTGCTCGTCGTCGAGAACACCGGCGAGGTGCTCAGCCCCCAGGTGATGGCGACCCTCACCGAGCCGTTCCAGCGCGGGACCGAGCGCGTCCGCAGCGACCATGCGGGAGTCGGGCTCGGACTGGCGATCGTGGAGCGCATCGGCGCGGCACACGACGGGACGCTGACGCTCTCGCCGCGGACCGGTGGAGGGCTCGTCGCTGTCGTGCGACTCCCGGCTCCTTGAACGCGTGACGCGGAGGACGTGGCGCCGGCCCCGGCGCGCACGACGGTGGCCTACTGCTGCGGGGGGATGACGGGGACCTCCAGCGTCGACGGGTGCTGCGGGTCCCAGGTGATCGTGGCGCTCCCGCGACGGCTCGGCACGTAGTGAGTCGGGAAGTGCCCGAAGAGCGGGTTCCGCGGGTGGAGGTAGCGCCCGGCGACCATGAGCCGGAGCGTGTCGCCGCGGCGGAACAGGGTGGCGGACGGACTCAGCGGGACCACGACGTCGAGCGGCTCGCCAGGGCGGATCGGCTGGAGGGTGCGGAACGTGTGCTCGGGCTGGTGGGGTGAGCCCCCGACGGGGTCCGTCCCGCGCAGGGCGAGGCGGAGCCGGCCCTGGGCGACGTGGTCGCGCCCGTAGCCGTAGGAGCCGTTGAAGGGCACCGGCCGATCCCCGGATCGCTTCTCGACGCCGACGAAGATGCGCGGGTCGTCGGTCCCGGTCACCGAGATGTGGAGTCGCAGCGTCATCGGTCCCGTGATCTCCGTGTCCTCGTCGAACCGGTGATCGAAGGCGACGGCAGCTCGTCGGAGGTCGAACGTCGCGGTACCCGGGTCCGACGCCTCCTCGGTCAGGGTGCCGCCTCCGCCGAGGTGGAGCTGACGCCACTCGGTGCGTGCCAGCGGCCACTCGGTCTCGTCCCGCACCTCGACAACTCGGTCGGCCCGGTCGCGGACCTCCAGGCGCATCCGTGGCAGGGGCTCGATGTCGCGCTGGCGGAGATGTCGGTCGAAGAACGCGAGCTGGGCCTGACGGGCCGGCTCGCCGTAGAAGGCGGACCACTTGGGTCCGCGATGGGTGTAGGCGTGGCGTTCCCTCGAGCCGACGTCCTGGAAGGCGCGCATGGACCCGACGCTGTGCAGGTTGGCGTCGGAGAAGCTGGTGCAGACCAGCATCGGCACCTCGATCTCGGACAGATCGGGGGTCAGGTCCTCCCAGAACCGGTCTCGCAGCGGATGCCGTCGACGCTCGGCGGCCAGGTCGGTCCTCTGGTGGGTGACCCGCTTCGTCATGAACAACCAGATGCGGGCGAAGCCGTCCTCCACCACGCCACCGGACGTGAAGAAGTCGCGGTAGGCGTCGGTGAAGCCCTCCCAGGGGCAGATCGCCTTCAGCGCCGGCGGGCCGAGCGCGGCCACCTTGTACTGGGACAGGGCGAGGTAGGACACCCCGAGCATCCCGACGCGACCGGTCGACCACGGCTGGCCCGCGGCCCACCCGATGACCTCGGCGATGTCGTCGGCCTCCTGGTCCGACAGCAGTTCGCCACGTCCCTCGGAGTGGCCACCGCCGCGGGTGTCCAGGTTGATCACCGCATACCCCTGCTGCGCCCACCAGACCGGGTCGGGCGCTTCCCAGCTGGTCTGGTCCGAGATCCGCAACGGCTCGGGTTGGTTCATGATCCGGAACTGCGGGTTGAGCGACCACCCCCGGCGGGTGCGTGTGGGAACCCGGTCCTTGCCGTACGGGTGCGCTGAGAGGATCACGGGGAACCGGTCACCGACGGCGGGCAGGTACACGTTGAGGCGCAGGGTCACGCCGTCCCGCATCCGGACCGGCACGTCGTACAGCTTGGTGACGTCCGCGCCCATCGGTGACACGGTGACTGGTGGGCGCAGCAGGTGACGGACCCGCCGGCGGGTGTACGCCAGACGCCCGGGCCGCCTCCACGGTCGGTCCACCTTCTCGGTCGGCATCGTTCGCTCCTTCGGGTGGACTCGTTCGCCCCCGGTCTCTCGCCGACAGCAACGGCGGCCGACAGTAGGTTGGCCGCGTGGCGAGCCCGCTGTCCTCCCGGACCGGACGGTGGATCATCGCGGTCACGGTGGCCGGATCGAGCATGGCGTTCCTGGACTCGACGGTGCTCAGCATCGCCCT
>JAEYSR010000114.1 GCA_023434535.1 Actinomycetes bacterium | reverse complement strand
CGCACGGTCGACGCCGCCGAGGCGGCGGCGATCGGGCTGGTCGACCGGGTGGTCGAGGGGGACGCCCTCGAGGCGGCGATGGAGCTCGCCTCGACGCTCGCCGCGGGTCCCGCGTCGGCGCTCGCCCTGGCCAAGCGCGCCGTGGACGAGGGGCTGACCGCCGGGCTCGGCGAGGGCCTGGAGCTGGAGCAGCGCCTGTTCGTGGAGTCCTTCGGCACCGACGACGCGACCGTCGGGGTGCAGTCGTTCCTCCGCCACGGCCCGGGCAAGGCCGAGTTCGCCTGAGGCGCGCGTCGCCCCCGGCCGAGGAGGCCCGGGGCGACGGCACGTCGCGGCTCGCCCACCCGCGAGGGGGAGCCGCTCGTCGGACCGGCGTCGGCTCAGACCGCCGGTGCCGGGAACGTGATCGGCGTCCAGCTGGTCAGGCTCCCCGTGGGATCGCTCTGGCCGTGGGCCTTGACGGTCGCGATCGAGCAGCCGTTGCCGGCCGCACCGCAGTCGGTTCCGGACGATCCGATCACCGCTGCGGCGTCGATCGTCGTGCGGAACGTGCCGGCGGCGCTCAGGCCGCTGGGGTAGGGGAGGAACTTGGTCGCGCCCCACTGGCCGGCGTCGAGGTTCCAGCCCGCGGGCGCCGTGGCCTCGGTCCACGGGACCTGGCCGACGTAGATGCCGGGCGACGTGGCAGCGAAGCCGGCCCCGGTCACCGTGATGGTCTCGCCGTCCCGCGACAGGTTGGACGACTTGGAGACCACGACCTGCTTGGTGGTCGCCGCCGCGAAGGTGGCCGGCGTCGAGAAGGTCCACGACGGGACGGTCCCGGTGTGGGCCGACCACACGAACACCTTGCACGCGTCCAGGTAGCAGTTCACGACCTGGTTCTGGGCGGAGAACAGCGCCGGCGTGCTGATGGTCGCGGTGAAGGTTCCGTCGGCGTTGAGCTTGGCGCCCGAGGCGGTCTCGGGTGACGGGCCGGTCGGGCGGACGTACTTGGCGCTCGTGTAGGCGGTCGGGACGGGACCGGCGCCGATGCCGATGGCCACGTACACGCCGGCGACGGCCTGGTTGGCCGGCGTCCCGGCCGGGGTGAGGAGCGAGGGGTCGAAGCCGGATCCGGTGACGGTGACCGTGGAACCCGTCTGGGCCAGGTCGGTGGCGGAGGAGAAGGAGACCGCCGGTGTGAACGTCGGAGCTTGCGTGGTCGTGGGCGCCTCGGTCGTGGTCGGTGCCTCGCTCGTCGTCGGCGCGACGGTGGACTCGGTGGTCTCCGTCGTGCCCGGCGTGCCGGTGTCGGGCGGCACGCAGGCCGCGCCCACGAGGGCGATCCCGCCGGTGGCGAGGATCCCGAGGGCGAGCCGGCGGAGTCGTCCGCCGTGGATGGTCTGTCGGTTGGTCATCTCACTCCATCGATCAGCGGTGCCAGGGCGCGCGAGGTCAGCCCCAGCTCTCGCCGCTGCATCGCCCCCGGCCGCCACCGCGCCAGTATCAGGCAACCCGCTGACGACGATGTCGGCTGGGCTGTACCTGAGTATTAGGTCAGCCTAACAAACGCGCGCAACTGATGTGACCGACGTCGCACCCGTTCTGTGATGCAGAACCGGCCGATTCCGTCCGGTTCTGCATCACAGAACCCGTGTGGCCGGCCGGGGTCAGACCGCCCAGGCGACGTGGCCGAGCTCGAGCGGTGTGTCCACGAGCGGGCTGCTCGGGACCACTCGCACGTTCACGCCCATCCGGCCGGCGGTCAGGATCGGCGCCTCGCCGGAGAAGGTGCGGTGCGCGTCGTCGGCGGGGCCGTCGTCGGACATGGCCACGGTGACCGGCTCCTCGAGCTCGCCGGACTGGCCGACGCGACCGGCCACGAGCTGGATCTCCACCTCGGAGGGCTGCAGGTCGCCGAGGGCGACCTTGGCCGTGACGCGGCGGGTGCCACCGAGGTCGGCGATGGAGTCGTCGACGTCGACCTCGTCCACGTGCACCATGTGCCAGCAGGCGTCGAGGCGGGCCCGGAACGCGGCGAGCTCCTTGGCGCCGGCGTTGTCGTCGGCCGTCAGCTCCACCGCCCTGGACGCGGCGGGGAGGTAGAGGTCCTCGACGTAGTCGCGCACCATCCGGTGGGCGCTCACGAACGGGGCCAGCGTCCGCAGGGACTCCTTGACGATCGACATCCAGGCCGCAGGGGCCGAGCCGGCCGCACCGGAGTGGTAGGTCGGCACGATCTGGGTCTCGAGGATGTCGAAGAGGCTGTTGGCCTCGAGCTCGGCGCGACGGGCGTCGTCCTCGACCGCCTCGGCCGACGAGATGGCCCAGCCGTTCGGGCCGTCGACGCCGTTGGCGCCGCCGCCACGGGGGGACCCCGCGCGGAAGCACTCGGCCCACCAGCCGTCGAGCACCGAGCAGTGCATGGCGCCGTTCATGACGGCCTTCATGCCGCTGGTCCCCGACGCCTCCATCGGTCGGACCGGTGTGTTCAACCAGATGTCGGCGCCCTGGACCAGCGACCTGGCGAGTGCGATGTCGTAGTCCTCCACGAACATGAACCGGGCCCGGACGTCCGCATCGTGGGAGAACGCGACGATCTGGCGGATCAGCTCCTTGCCGTTGTCGTCCGCCGGGTGCGCCTTGCCGGCGAACACGAACTGGATGGGCCGGTCTTCGTCGGCCAGGAGCGCCCGCAGGCGGTCGGACTGGCTCAGCAGGAGCGCGGCGCGCTTGTAGGTCGCGAACCGACGGGCGAAGCAGATGGTCAGGGCGTCGGGATCGAGTGCGTCGTCCACCCAGGCCAGCTCGGACAGCGAGCGGCCGAGCGACGTCCCCGACGAGCGGAGCCGGTCCCGGACCTGGTCGACCATCCGGACCTTGGCCGCGCGGTGTGCCGCCCAGAGCAGGTCGTCGTCGACCTCGCTGATCGCGTCCCACGACGACGGGCCGGCCCACTGCCAGTCGGTGCCGATCGTCTCGGTGAAGAGGTCCGACAGCTCGGGCGACACCCAGGTGGAGCCGTGCACGCCGTTGGTGATGTGGCCGACGGGGGTCTCGGACTCGGGGACGTCGGGCCAGAGGTCGTGGAACATCTCCCGGCTGACCTCGCCGTGCAGCTCGGACACGCCGTTGCGACGTTCGGCCAGGCGCATGCCCATCACGGCCATGTTGAACCGGTCGTCGGGTTCCGAGCCCGGGCGGTGGCCGAGCGCCATCAGCTCGTCCATGCTGATGCCGCACTCGGCGGTCCAGCCGGCGAAGTACTTCTCGATGAGCTCCCTGGGGAACTGGTCGATGCCGGCGGGGACCGGCGTGTGGGTCGTGAAGACCGCTCCGGCCCGCACGGCCTCGAGGGCCTGGGCGAAGGACAGGTCGCCGCCCTGCATCAGGGTGCGGATCCGCTCGAGCCCGAGGAACCCGGCGTGGCCCTCGTTGGTGTGGAAGACGTGGGCCGGCACGCCCAGCGCCTCGAGGGCCCGCACGCCGCCGATCCCGAGGAGGATCTCCTGGCGCAGCCGGTGCTCGACGTCGCCGCCGTAGAGCCGGTCGGTCACGAGCTGGAGGTCCTGGGGGTTCTCCTCGATGTCCGCGTCGAGCAGGTACAGGGGCGTCCGCCCGACCGTGGCCTTCCACACCTGGGCGATGAGCGTCTGGTCGCCGAGGTCCACCGAGACCCGCACCCCGTCGCACAGCTCCAGCGCCATCGCGTACGGGTCGAGGTCGGGGAACCGCTCCTGCTGCCATCCGTCGACCGTCAGGGACTGCCGGAAGTAGCCGTGCCGGTAGAACAGCCCGATCGCGACCAGCGGGACGCCCAGGTCGGACGCAGCCTTCAGGTGGTCGCCGGCGAGGATGCCGAGTCCGCCGGAGTACTGGGGCACGGCCTCGGCGATGCCGAACTCGGGGGAGAAGTACGCGACCACTCCGCCGTCGAGCGCGGACTCACCTCCGGCGTTCGGGATGTGGCCGGCGGCGAGCTCCTCCTGGAACCAGAGGGGGAGCGACTCGTAGGCGTCGAGCGACGCCGAGACGCCGGCGAGGCGCTCCAGGAAGGCCGGGTCGCCGGCCAGCTGGTCCAGTCGCTCCGGCGAGACCTCGGCGAGCACCCGTCGGGGGTCGTGGCCGCCGTCGTCCCAGATGTGGGGGTCGATGCTCGTGAACAGCTCGCGGGTCGGCCGGTCCCACGACCAGCGGAGGTTGCTCGCCAGTCGATCCAGCGGCGCGAGGGCCTCGGGGAGTCGGGGTCGGACGGTGAACGAACGCAGGGCTTTCACGCCTCGGGAGGGTAGTGCGGAGCCCCGCTGAGGCCGTCGGGGTGAGGGGGGTTTCACATGCCGTTCACGCTCGATCGGCCCTCCCCCGGAGCTGAGGACGCCATCGGGGAACGCCGGTCGTGCGGGGTCGGTCGGGCGGGTCGCCGGTACCCTTGTGGACCGCATGTCCCGACGTCTGACCCTCGCCGCGATCGTGGTGCTCGCCGCCGCTGCGGTGATCGCCGGCGTCGCCGGACCCGTGCGGGCCCAGGGCGTCGACCCGTCGACGACCACGGTGCCGAAGGGCACCGGGACCGGCGGCTCGACCCGCTCGTCGGACCCGTCGGGGCCGGTCGCCTACGTCACGTCCGACGGCCGGGTCTGGGTGGGCCAGGGCGATGCCGCCCCGGTGGAGATCGCCCAGGGCGCCGCGCTCGGACGGGGTGGGCAGGCCGCGGTGGCCATCGCCCCGACGGCGGACCTGGTGGCCTTCCTCCGGGCCGACGGCTCGCTCGTGACCGTTCCGATCGCCGGCGGTGCGCCCACCGTCCTGGCGACCGACGCCGTGACCTCGTCGCTCGGTCGGGATCCGTCGATCGCCTGGGACGCCACGGGTTCCGCGATCGCGTACCTCGCCGTCGGCACCCAGGACATGGCGGAGCCCCGTCCTGCCGAGCCCCCGCCGCTGAGCGATCCGAACTCGTTCCGCGTGCCGTTGCCGACCGGCGTGCTCGGCAACGTGGTGAAGATCGTCACCAAGGAGGCGACGCCGGTGTCGCGCCTCGGTGACCCGTCCGTGCGCTCCTACGTCGGCGTGACGTGGTCCACCGCGGATGACCTGCTGGTCCTCGACTCGGTGATCCCCGGCACCGACCAGCGCTACACGCTCGTGGCGGCGACGTCGGAGAAGGAGACCCCCACGCTGCTGTCCGCCGACGACCCGGCCTTCGCTCCCGACGGTCGCTTCATCGTCGCCGTCGGTCCGGCCAAGGGTCGGCGTGAGCTGATCCGCCTCGACACCGAGACGCTCGACCGGACCACTCTCTTCACCGACGACTCGATCTGCCAGCCGAGCGTGTCTCCCGACGGCTCGCGCATCGTGTTCGGCGCCGGGCGGAACTGCTCGTCGCTCAAGCTGATCTCGTCCAAGGGCGGGACGCCGCTCGACATCACGCCGACCGGCACCACCGACACCGCCACGTTCGGGGTGGGCCCGCTCGGCTGGACGTCGGAGGGCCGGTGGATCACCTCGTCGCCCTGCCAGAACGACGCCGGCCGCATCGACTGCGACGGCCCGACCACGTTCCTCAACCCCGACTCCGGGCGCGTGCGCCAGGGGGTGACAGCGACGACGGTGGTGTCCCTGGTCCGGCCGCTGGTGCAGGACGTGCGGCTGGACGTGGACCTGCGCGGACCGGTCGAGTTCAACCACTCGTTCGTCCTGGACCCGACGGTCCAGGGCAAGCTCACGAGCAGCGACGACGACGAGCCCGGCCGCCTGCAGGCGCGCCTGGTGGACGGCGACGTGGTCATGGAGATCGACCTCATGTCCCAGGGGGGCACCTCGGTGTCGGGCCAGATCACCGTCACCGATCCGACGATGGGCGTGGATCGCAGCTTCATGGTCCTCGGCCGTCCGACCCTGCTCGGGGTGAGGGTGCTGTCCATCCGCGGAATCTGGGTCACCACCGAGGACCTGCCGTGGGCGACGGGCACCTTCGACATGGCGGTGCGTCGCCGTTGAGCTCGTGGTGCGTCGCCGTTGAGGTCGTGGTGCGCCGCCGTTGAGGTCGTGGTGCGCCGACGGTCAGACCGGGGGTGAGCGGACCACTCGGGGGTACGGCACGATGTTCCCGGGTACATCGCTGTCTGCCCTGAACGACACGCTCGCCCTGCACGACACGCTCACCCTGAACGACACGCCCGCCCTGCACGACACGCCCGACCACCCAGGATCCCATGCCACGTCACTCGAACGCCCCGCTCGGCCGGATCGTCTTCCGCGACGTCGAGCCCCGGACCCCTCACGGTCGCCCGGCCCGCACCGTCGCCGGTGACCCGCTCGAGGTCGGCGCCACCCTGGTGCGCGACGGCCACGGCGTGCTCGCTGCACGCGTGCGGTGGCGGCGCGTCGACGGCGACGCGGCAAAGAGGTCCGGTCATCGCCCGTCGAAGCGGCCCTGGAGCACCGCGGTCCTGCGGGACCGCCAGGACGGGTCGGGTCGGTGGACGGCGACCATCTCGGCGGACGAGCCGGGCCGCTACGAGGTCGAGCTCCAGGCGTGGCTCGACCGGTTCGCGACCTGGCGTCGGGACCTCCGTGAGCGCGCCGCCGCCGGCCAGGACCTGGAGCTCGAGTTCGAGGTCGGCGCCCGTCTGATCGAGTCGCTGTCGGGCGAGGTGCCCAAGGCCTCGCGATCCCGGCTGGACGACGCGGTCTCGGGTCTGCGCTCGACCAGCTGCTCCGACCAGGTCCGGCTGGCGGCCGGACTGGACGACGCGGTGGCGGCGCTGCTCGACGGCGTGGTGGACCCGACCGAGTCGGCTGGCTCGGACCGCATCGCTCTGCGTGCCGACCGGGAGCTGGCGGCCTTCGGCAGTTGGTACGAGCTGTTCCCCCGGTCGGAGGGCGGCTTCGTCGAGGGCGCACGCACCTGGGCCCGTCTGGAGGCGGTCGCCGCGGCCGGGTTCGACGTCCTCTACCTCCCGCCCGTGCACCCGATCGGTGTGACCAACCGCAAGGGCCCGAACAACACGCTCGTGGCGGGCCCGGACGACGTCGGCAGCCCCTGGGCGATCGGCCTGGCCGGGACCGGAGCGCCGGCGGACGCATCGTCGGAGCGACCGGTCGGCGCCGGCGGCCACGACTCGCTGCACCCCGACCTCGGCACGCTGGCGGACTTCGAGCGGTTCGTGGCGCGCGCCGGGGAGCTGGGGGTCGACGTGGCGCTGGACATCGCCTTCCAGTGCAGCCCGGACCACCCGTGGGCGGTGGAGCACCCCGAGTGGTTCACACGGCTGCCCGACGGCACGATCCGCTACGCCGAGAACCCGCCGAAGAAGTACCAGGACATCTATCCCATCAACTTCTGGCCCGACACCGAGAGCGACCGCGAGGAGTTGTGGGCCGCCTGCCGGGGCGTGTTCGAGACCTGGGCCGAGCGCGGGATCCGGGTGTTCCGGGTCGACAACCCGCACACCAAGCCGGTCGCGTTCTGGGCCTGGGTGATCCCGGAGCTGCTGGAGCGCTGGCCCGACCTGGTCTTCCTCGCCGAGGCCTTCACCGCTCCGGCCATGATGCACACGCTGGCCGAGGTGGGCTTCCACCAGAGCTACACGTACTTCACGTGGCGCACCGCGGCCTGGGAGCTGCGACAGTACGGCGAGGAGCTGGTGTCCGGTCCGGCGGCCGCGTACTTCCGGCCGAACTTCTGGCCGAACACCCCCGACATCCTCGCCGGGCCGCTGCGTGACGGGCCGCCCGGTGCGTTCCGGCTCCGGGCGGTCCTGGCCGCCACGATGTCGCCGAGCTGGGGCGTCTACTCGGGCTACGAGCTGTGCGAGAACCGACCGGCGTCGGAGACCAACGAGGAGTACCTGAACAGCGAGAAGTACCAGCTGAAGGTGCGGGACTGGGACCGGGCGGACTCGCTGACGGGTCTGCTGGCCGACCTCAACCGGATCCGTCGCACCCATCCGTCGCTGCAGCGCATCGGGTCGCTGCGGTTCCACCACGTCGAGGGCGACGACCTGCTGGCGTACTCCCACCACGTGCCGGCGGGCACGACGATCGGTGGGGTGACGGTCGAGCGCGACGACACCGTGATCTGCGTGGTCAACCTCCACCCGACCGACGCCCGGGAGGGGACGGTGCACCTGGACCTCGGTGCGCTCGGTCTGGCCGACGGCGTGCCGTACCAGCTCCGCGACGAGCTCGACGGTGCGACCTACACGTGGGGCGGGCCGTCGAACTACGTCCGACTGGACCCGGCCGAGCGGCCCGCCCACGTGCTGGGTGTCGTGCGCTGACCGGCGCACGACACCCGAGTGCCCGTGGCTCAGCGCCGCGTCACGGCGTGAAGCTGACGACCTTGCCGGACGTGTTGACGTCGGTCGTCACGTAGAGGCGGCCACCCGAGTACTCGACCGCGGCCGGCTCGGTCAGCTCGCGCACCGTGACGGGGCCACGTGAGGTCAGCTTCGACACGCGGCCGCCGAACAGCTCGGCGACGTAGACGGTGCCGTTGGGAGAGACGGCGAGGTTGGTCGCGCCGAGGAAACCGGTGCCGATGAGCCGCGCCTTGCCCGAGATCGGATGCACGGTGAACACGCCGCCCCGGGCTCCGAGGCTCGCGTCCTCCGGACCGCCGGGGAGCGAGGAGACGTAGAGCTGGAACCCCGGTCCGATCTCGACGTCGGTGGGCACGGGCTCGAAGTTCATCGTGAGACCGACGGTGCAGGCGGGCAGCCCGGCGCCGGCGGCGATCTCGGCGGTGATCACCTCGGGTCGGGGCGGCAGCACCGAGACGGTCCTGATCCTCCCGCTCCACTCCACGAAGAGGATGGCGTTCGCCCCGGCGTCCGCGACGTAGACGCCGAACGGGGTCACGACCAGCTCGTACGGGTTCGGGTTGACGTCGCCGGTGTAGGGCGCCAGCGGCAGGTCCGGCGGCAGCTGCGCGAGGCAGTCGTCGCTCGCGCCCTGCAGGCCGTAGGTGTTGATCCGGTCGGGGTTCCTGGTCGCCTCGTAGGTCCCGAGGTCGGCGAGGACCTTCCTGGTCCCGTTGGGCAGCTGGACCTTCAGGAAGGCGCCGTCCTCGTTGCTCACCAGGTACAGGACGGTGCCGAACGGGCCGGCCGCCGCGCCGCCGGTGAACCCACCGGGCTCGGCGACCACGTCGGTGGCCGTGCCGCCGGAGACCTTGCTGATCGACCCGAGGAAGGACTGGCTGACGAGGACGTTCGGTCCCTTCCGGCCGGGCGACACGTCGAGGTGCAGCGGTCCGACCAGGCCGTCGGCGAGCGTCGTGGTGGACGACACCGGCGGCGGCTTCGGTCCACCGTGGTTCCCGCCGGCCGACGCGGCGCCCGTTCCGACGACGAGGGTGGCGGCGGCTGCGACGGAGGCGACGGCGACCAGCGCGCCGCGCCGTCGCCGTCGGCGTGGTGGCGCACCAGTGCGGTTCACGTTCGTCGTGCGATCGGTCATGGAGGTGCCTCCTCGGTTCGTGAGCGGGACGCGGCCGTCGCCGAGCTGGTGCCCGGCTCCGGTTCCCACTGCGCGGTGTCCGTCCACACTGCGCACGGGTCCGGGTCCCGCTGAAGGGTGAGGACCGGTGTGGTGAGGTGGTGCCTGCACCCCTCCGCGTGCCGCCGACGCCCGCTCTGCCGCCGAACGACGGTGGGGCGGGGGCCCGACCGAGGCCGCGATCCGAGCCGATACATTGGGCCGCGAGATGATCCAACCTCCCGCCACCGGCTCCATCCCCGTCGCGGACCCCAACTGGTTCCGTCGTTCGATCTTCTACGAGGTCCTCGTGAGGGGCTTCTACGACGCCACCGGCGACGGCAACGGCGACCTGCGGGGCCTGACCGACAAGCTCGACTACCTGGAGTGGCTCGGCATCGACTGCCTCTGGCTGCTGCCGTTCTACTCGTCGCCCCTCAAGGACGGCGGCTACGACATCGCGGACTTCTACGAGGTGCACCCCGACTTCGGTACGACCGAGGACGCGGCGCGGCTGATCGAGGAGGCGCACCGCCGCGGCATCCGCGTGGTGGCCGACATGGTGGTCAACCACACCTCCGACCAGCACCCGTGGTTCCAGGAGTCGCGCCAGGACCGGACCAACCCCAAGGCCGACTGGTACGTGTGGGGCGACGACGACCAGCGCTGGTCCGAGGCGCGGATCATCTTCACCGACACCGAGGCGTCGAACTGGTCGTGGGACCCGGTGCGCGGCCAGTACTACTGGCACCGCTTCTTCCACCACCAGCCCGACCTGAACTACGACAACCCCGAGGTGCAGGAGGCCATGCTCGACGTGGTCACCCACTGGCTGGGCCTCGGACTGGACGGCTTCCGTCTGGACGCCGTTCCGTACCTGTTCGAGCGCGACGGGACGAACGGCGAGAACCTGCCGGAGACCCACGAGTACCTGCGACGCCTCCGCAAGGAGGTGGACGACAAGTTCCCGGGCAAGGTGCTGCTCGCCGAGGCCAACCAGTGGCCCGAGGACGTCGTCGAGTACTTCGGCGACGGCGACGAGTGCCACATGTGCTTCCACTTCCCGCTGATGCCGCGCATGTTCATGAGCCTGCGGCGCGAGGAGTCCACCCCGGTCGCGGAGATCCTCGCCCGGATGCCCCGCATCCCCGACGGGTGCCAGTGGGGGATCTTCCTGCGGAACCACGACGAGCTCACGCTCGAGATGGTGACCGACGAGGAGCGGGACTACATGTACTCCGAGTACGCCCGCGACCCCCGGATGCGCCGCAACGTCGGCATCGCCCGACGGCTGTTCCCGCTGCTCGAGAACGACCGACGCCAGGCCGAGCTCCTCCACGCCCTGCTGTTCTCCATGCCGGGCACCCCGATCCTGTACTACGGCGACGAGATCGGGATGGGCGACAACATCTACCTGGGCGACCGCGACGGGGTCCGCACCCCGATGCAGTGGAACCCGGACCGCAACGGCGGGTTCTCGTCCGCGGACTTCGCCCAGCTGTACCTGCCGCCGCTGATGGACCCGGTCTACGGGTTCCAGGCGGTGAACATCGAGGCCGAGCGACGGGACAACGCGTCGTTCCTCAACTGGCTGCGCCACATCATCCACGTGCGTCAGCAGCACTCGATCTTCGGGCTCGGCGGCTTCGAGATCCTCGAGGTGTCGACGCCGTCGGTGTTCGCCTACCTCCGGACGCCGTACGAGGGAGCGGACGCCTCGGTCCGACCCGTGCTGTGCGTCAACAACTTCTCGAGCAAGGCGCAGCCCGCCGAGCTGTTCCTCAGCCACCTGGCCGGCAGCGTCCCGGTCGAGCTGCTGGGCGGCGTGCAGTTCCCTCCGATCGGCGAGCTGCCGTACTTCATCACGCTGCCGCCGTACGAGTTCCTCTGGTTCGAGCTCACCGAGCCGAGCTAGCTCGGCTCGCTCACATGCGGTCGAGGTCGAGGGCAGCGATCCGATCGGCCAGCCGCTCGCCGACCCAGCGCTGCGCGTCGGCGCCCTCGAAGTGCCGGCCGTCGACCGGTCGCAGCACGACGCCGTCGACCTGGGTCGGGCACGGGGTCGTCGGGCAGACGATCCGGTCGAAGTCCAGGGCGTCCACGCCGGGAGCGGTGGCTCCGATCTGTTCGATCACCGGGTTGAGCAGGGCCGCACGGCGGTTCACGTCGGGGTCGAGCGGCTTGGACTGGCCGTCGACGATGTCGGGCACCTTGAGGAGGAGGATCTTGGCGCCCTTGCCGGAGAGGCGCTGGAACGCCTCGCCGTAGAGCCGGTGCAGCATCTGGTCGCCCTCGGGGCTGCCGAGGCCGTACCAGCGGCCGTCGACGATCCTGTCGACCGACTCCCAGGTCGACAGGGCCACCACCAGGTCGGGGCGGGCCTTGGCGACGGCGCCGGTCTGGTTGCCGGGGATCGCGCCGTTGCACGCTGTCGTGAAGCTGAGGGCGTTGCCGTTGGCGTCCGCCGGGTCGCCGGTCAGGAGCCCGCATCCCGGGGCCGCCGCGGTGGCGAAGGTGATCCCACGGGCGTTGAGGGCGTCGCCCAGACCGTCCTGGATGCTGGCCGCCACGCTGTCGCCGACGAGAAGCACCCGCGTCGGGTGGCGAGGCGGCGGTGCGGTCGCGGGTGGCGCTGGCGGCGGCGCGGGGGCGACCAGCTCGGTGGGCGAGACCTGGACCGGCACCTCGGTCGCGGGTGGAGCGGCGACGGGCGGTGCCGCTGTGGTGGTGGTCGTCGCGGGCGGCTCGGGCGCCTCGCGGATCGTGACCTCGCCGGGGTCGCGGGGCCGGAGGTAGGCGGGCTCGTCGGGCACACCACGGGTGACGAGGACATCGCCGAGGAGCAGGAGGACGGCCATGGCCGGCACGGCGACGCGGGCCTGGCGGGTGGTCACGAGGCGACCGGAGCGCACCGGCTGCTCGACCCAGCGGTACATCGCCGCCGCAGCCGCCAGGGTGACGGCCATCCGGAGGCCGAACAGCAGGATCGCCTGGGCGCCCGGCTGGTCCAGGCCGGTCCGGGCGGGGTTCAACCAGAGGAAGATCGGCCAGTGCAGCAGGTACACGCCGTAGCTGATCCTGCCGAGCGCGACCACCGGGGCCCACGACAGGGCCCCGCTCATCGGGCCCGGCTGGAGGCACGCCACGATGATCGCCGCGGTGCACGTCGCGGTCAGCAGGAGACCCCACGGGTACAGCCACGGGCTGGTCAGCTCGGCGAACCGGAACAGCACGAGGAGCACGGCGGCGGCCACGCCGCCCGCGACCAGGGCCGTCCGCCGCACGGTGCCGTGGACGCGGAGCTGTCGGAGGAGCAGGCCGGCGAGGAGGACGCCGGCGATCAGCTCGGCGGCGCGGGTGTCGGTGCCGAAGTAGGCCCGGTCGATCGAGCCGCGGGCGACCAGTCCGTTGACGACGGCGGACGCGACGCCGAGCGCCGCCATGACGACCATCGTGCGGCGGAGTCGGCGGCGGGGGGTGCCGCTGCCACGGACGAGCAGCCCGACCAGGAGGAGGGGGAGGAGGAGGTAGAACTGCTGCTCGATCGCCAGGCTCCAGAAGTGCTCGAGCGGCGACGGCGCGGCCTGGGACGCGCCGTAGTTGGTGCCCTGGGCGATGAAGTGCCAGTTCACGAGCTCGGCGAGCGCCCACGGCACGTCGCCGCCCAGGTCCCGCAGCTGCGAGTCGTCCCACGCACCCAGCGCCCCCATCGCGAGGACCGCACCGATCGTGAGCCACGACGCCGCCAGGAGGCGCCGGAAGCGACGGGACCAGAACGACCGGAGGTCGATCCCACCGCTGGCGCTCCACTGCCTCAGCACCAGCGACGTGATCAGGAACCCCGAGAGGGTGAAGAAGACGGAGACGCCGAGGAACCCGCCGCCGGCGACGGCGAAGCCCGAGTGGAAGAGGAGGACGGCGACGACGGCGACGGCCCGGAGGCCGTCCAGGGCCGGGACGTGGCCCAGCGGGGCGGCCGGGGACTCCGACGCGTGGCGGACAGCCGTCCCGCCGGGGAGGAGCACCTGCACGCGGACCAACGCTACGTCACCGAGTTTTCAAGGTCACTGGGCAGATCTCCGTAGTTGCACCTGAGGAGAAGCCGAACGGCCGAGGCTGCCGGCGGACCACCCGCTGCACCCGAGCACGCGGGCGTCGAGGGACGTCGCGTCGGCGTCGAGGAAGGGAAGGACGAGAGATGGATCCGAGGAAGCTGCGTGTGGCGCTGCTCGCCGTCGTCGGGGCGGTACTGGTGGTCCTGAGCGCGTGCGCCCCGCCTCCACCGCCGCGGCCGATCGTCGGCATCTACGGCGACAGCATCTCGTACCAGGCGTCACCGTGGTCCGACGCCGCTCTGTCGGCCGCCGGCTACGACGTGGTCGCGTTCCGGTTCCCCGGACTCGCCGCCTGCGATCTCGTCGACCACGTGCTGCGCGACCTGGCCGACCCCGGGCGGCGACCCTCGGTCATCGTGGTCGTCACGACCGGGAACTCGCTGACGTCCTGCATGAAGGGCGGGGGACCGACCCCGGCGGCCGCCGGGTCGGACCAGTACTACGACCTGTACCGCTCCGCCCTGGACCGGATCGCTGACGCGGCCGACGCCGCCGGTGTTCCCTTCGTGTTCACCTGGGGACCTCTGCCGTCACCCTTCACCCCGTCGTGGGCCGGCTCCAACCACCTCGCCTTCGTGGCGGAGGCCGTGGCCGAGGAGCACACGGGCATGGTCGTCCGTCACACCGCCGACGTCGTGCTCGACGCCGACGGCCTGCCGGCGAGGGACCTGCCGTGCACGCCGGAGGAGCAGGGGACCCCGAGTTGCACGGCCGGCACGGTCCGCATCCGGGTCAGCGACGTCGACCTGCACTTCTACTGCCCGGAGCCCGAGACGATCTTCGGCGGGTGGCCGCGGCCGTGTCCGACCGACTCGCCGGGCGGCCGTCGCTACGGCCAGGAGCTGGCCCGGGTGGCGGTCGAGGCACTGGGCCCGGGTTCGAGCTGACCGTCGGAAGCGGGTAGAAACGGGGCATCGACGCAGATTCCTTCTCCGCCGAGCTCGCCCGACTGCTGCCCCCGTTCCTCGCAGGTCAGCGCTGGTTCGCCGCGGTCGAACGACCGCAGGTGCGCATCCGTCGGGTCGACACGCTCATCGACGGCTGGCCCAGCCTCCTCTGGGTCCTGGCCGAGGTGCGCCCCGACGGAGGTCGCGGAGAGCCCTCGTGGTACCAGCTGCCGCTCGGAGCGGCGTCCGAGCGACCCGACGAGCTGCCCGACGTCGCCCACGTCGGACGGATGCAGACCGCCCGGGGCGAGGCCCACCTGTTCGACGCCCTGGCGGACGAGGAGCTGGCGCTCGAGTTCTGCTCGATCGTCGCGCCGGACCTGGAGCTGGGCAGCGTGCGGGCGCAGGCGGGGGAGCAGTCGAACACGTCGCTGGTGCTCGACGAGCGCTACATCGTCAAGGTGTTCCGCCGGGTCCAGCCGGGGCCGAACCTCGACGTCGAGGTGACCGAGGCGCTCGGCCGCGTCGGGTACGGCGGTGTTCCGGTCCCCGTGGCCGTGTGGCGCCGGAGCAACACCGACTTCGCGGTGACCCGCCGCTTCGAGCGCAGCCGCGGCGACGGGGTCGAGCTGGCGACCGCCTCGTTGCGCGAGATGTTCAACCGCCGTCGACCGCCCCGCGACTGCAAGCTCGACTTCGCCCGGGAGGCCTACCAGCTGGGCAAGGACGTCGGCGCCCTCCACGTGGCCCTCGCCGAGGCCTTCGGTGCGGAGCCGGCCGACGGCGGCGCGTGGGTCGACGACATGTCCGCCCAGCTGCACCGGATCGCCACCGGCCACCTCGAGACCGGCCGCATCGAAGAGGTGTACCAGCGGCTCCGCACGGCCGACGACCTCGGCTCCGCCATCCGGATCCACGGCGACCTGCACCTCGGCCAGGTGCTGCGGCTGGCCCGCAACTGGATGGTCCTCGACTTCGAGGGAGAGCCGGACCGGCCCGTCGAGGAGCGCCGCCGCCCGTCGTCGCCGCTGCGGGACGTCGCGGGCATGACCCGGTCGTTCCACTACGCCGCCGGACTGGCGCTGCGGGAGACGGGCACCCCCGACAAGGAGCTGCGCCTGCTGGCCGACGCCTGGGCGGAGCGGGCCATCAACACGTTCCTGTCGGGCTACGCCGAGGTGGACGAGGTGCACCGCCTGCTCCCGCAGGCCCGGGCGTCGCGGGACGCCCTGCTCAGCGTCTTCGAGATGGACAAGGCCGTCTACGAGGTGGCCTACGAGCTCGCGCACCGGCCCGACCTGGTGGACCTGCCGATCCGTGCCGTGGAGCGCCTGCTCGACTACGACGACGAGCTGCCCGAGCTCCCTCCCGAGGGCGAGGACCTGTTCGCGTGATGTCGACCGGCAGCGATCCCGGCGCAGCGGCCAGCCCGTTCCGCGAGCCGCCCGGACCGTCGCCGTCCCCGCCCGGCGACGTCGACGTCCACCTGTTCAACGAGGGCCGGCACCTCCGGCTGTGGGAGCTGCTCGGCGGCCACCTGCTGCCCGGTGGCGGTGCCACCTTCGCCGTGTGGGCCCCCAACGCCCGGCGCGTGCGGGTGGTGGGCGACTGGGAGTACTGGTCGACCGATGGTGCGGACGCCCTCGACCTCGAGCCGCAGGCCGCGAGCGGGATCTGGTGGGGGCTCGAGCCGCGGGCCGGGGTCGGCCACGCGTACAAGTTCGAGGTCACCGGCGCCGACGGTCGCACCGTCCTGCGGGCCGACCCGATGGCCCGCCAGGCCGAGGTGCCGCCGCGCACGGCGTCGATCCTGGCCCCCGAGGGGGCGTTCGCCGTCGCCAGGGGTGAGCCGTCGCCGTGGCGCGAGCCGGGCGGGCCGTGGCGTCGGGAGCGCGCCGAGCGCAACGACGGCCGCCTGTCGATCTACGAGGTCCACCTCGGTTCGTGGCGTCGCCATCCCGACGGCAGCTCCCACACCGCCCGACAGCTCGCCGTCCCGCTGGCGGACTGGGCCGTCGAGCTCGGCTTCACCCACATCGAGCTGATGCCGGTGGCGACGCACCCGTTCGGCGGGTCGTGGGGCTACCAGGTCAGCGGCTACTACGCCCCCGACGCGCGGCTCGGCTCGCCCGACGACCTGCGCCACCTGATCGACGTGTGCCACGACCGCGGCCTCGGCGTGATCCTCGACTGGGTCCCGGCGCACTTCCCCAAGGACGAGTTCGCGCTGGCCCGCTTCGACGGCACCGCGCTGTACGAGCACGCCGACCCGCGCCGGGGCGAGCACCCCGACTGGGGGACCCTGGTGTTCAACCACGGGCGGCGCGAGGTGCGGAACTTCCTCGTGGCCAACGCCCTGTACTGGTTGGAGGAGTTCAGGGTGGACGGCCTACGGGTCGACGCCGTCGCGTCGATGCTGTACCTGGACTACTCCCGTGAGGCGGGCCAGTGGGTGCCGAACGAGCACGGCGGTCGTGAGGACCTGGACGCCCTCGGCTTCGTGCGGGAGCTGAACCAGACGGTGGCCAAGGAGCACCCGGGGGCCCTGATGGTCGCCGAGGAGTCCACGTCGTGGCCGGGGGTGACCGCGCCGGTCGAGTGGGAGGGGCTCGGCTTCGGTCGCAAGTGGAACCTCGGTTGGATGCACGACACGCTTGGCTACTTCGCCCACGAGCCGGTGCACCGGGCGCACCACCACCACGAGCTGACGTTCCCGATGGTGTACGCCAACCACGAGCGCTGGGTCCTTCCCCTGAGCCACGACGAGGTCGTGCACGGCAAGGGCTCCCTGCTGGCCAAGATGCCCGGCGACGAGTGGCAGCGCTTCGCCAACCTCCGCGCACTGCTGGCCTGGCAGTGGGTCCACCCCGGCCGCCAGCTCCTGTTCATGGGGGCCGAGCTGGCCCAGGAGCAGGAGTGGTCCCACGACCGCGAGCTCGACTGGTGGCTGCTGCAGCACCCCGCCCACCTCGGGGTGAAGGCGCTGGTCGAGGACCTGAACCGGGTGCAGGCCGCGACGCCGGCGCTGTGGGCCGGCGACGACGCCCTCGAGGGCACCTTCTGGTGGATGGAGGCCGACGACCGCGACCAGTCGGTGTTCGCGTTCAGCCGCAGGATCCCCGACGACCACCCGTCGCGCCTGGCCGCGCCGGGCGACCCGGACCCGGCGGAGATCGTGGCCGTCGTGGCCAACCTGACGCCGGTGCCGCGCCACGGCTACCGGCTCGGCGTGCCGGTCCCTGGCGACTGGCGGGTCCTCATCGACACCGACAACCGCCGCTACGGCGGCAGCGGCCACGAGCTGGTGCCCGACGGCGGCGACGTCCTGTCGGTGGACACCGACACCCCGTGGCAGCGCCAGCCCTACTCGCTGCGGCTGACGCTCCCGCCGCTCTCGGTCGTCGTGATCGCCCCGCCGGCGGCCCCCGCCGGCATATAGGGGTCGCGCCGCACAGACTTTCGCGGTCTGGATCCGCAGATCGCCGTCACCCCGACGCACGGACCGGCATTCCCCAGAACGCGCTCAGCCGACGGACAGGGACCGGGTCGACGCGCCGGTAGCTTGCCGGGGTGAGCTACCCGTCGGGGCCGCCCGTCGGTCCGCCCCCCTCCACCTGCTACCGCCACCCGGACCGCCCGGCCGGCGTGGGCTGCCAGCGCTGCGGTCGACCGATCTGCCCGGAGTGCATGGTGCAGGCATCGGTCGGCTACCAATGCCCCGACTGCACCCACGCCCGCCCTCAGAAGGTCGTCTCCGGCGCTGCCGCGTTCGCCCGGGGTGGCCAGGACGTGATCGTCGGCAAGGTGCTGATCGGCCTGAACGTGGCCGCCTACGTGCTCATGGTGGTCGTCGGCGGGGCGACCAGCCCGCAGGGCTCCGTCTACGAGAACGGCGTCACGTTCGGACCGGCGATCGCCGGCGGAGAGTGGTGGCGGATCGTCACCGGTGGGTTCCTGCACGCCAGCCCGCTGCACCTGCTGATGAACATGTTCCTGCTGTGGCTGCTGTCCAAGGAGCTGGAGCCCTCGCTCGGCCACCTCCGCTTCGGGCTCCTCTACCTGGTCTCCCTCGTCGGCGGAGCCGTCGGCGTCATGCTGATCTCGCCGAACGACCCCACGCTCGGCGCGTCGGGCGCGGTGTTCGGGCTCATGGGCGCCCTGGTCGTCCTGCAGCTGCGGTCCCGTCAGAACCCGTGGAGCACGGGCCTGGGCGGCCTCGTCCTGATCAACGTGGTGATCACGTTCGCCATCCCGGGGATCTCGGTCGGCGGCCACATCGGCGGTCTGCTCGCCGGTGCGGCGGCCGGCCTGCTCGTCACTCCCGAGCGCGGACCGACGACCACGGTGGGCATCCGCGACGGCTTCCTGGTGCTCGCCGCCATCGGCCTGGCGGCGCTGGCGGTGGTCGCCGCGACCCAGCTGTCGGTCGGCGGCTGGTACTGACCGTCGCCGTCAGGTCGCGGCCGTCGCCCGGTCCACCACCTGACGCAGCTCCGACAGGTTCCGGTGCCAGATGTGGCGGAACACCGGGCGCGCCGCCGCAGCGGTGATCGGCCCGCCGAAGTACCACGGGAACACCAGCTCCTCGGTCCAGGCGAACCGGGTCCGTCGACCGCCGTCCAGCGGGCCGAGGCGGAACGCGCCCTCACCCGTCACGAGACCGGCATGGCGGACGCCCATCGACCTGCCCGGTTCCCAGGTGGTGATCTCCATCCGGTCGACGAGGCGCAGCGGTCCCACCTGGGTGTCGCAGTCGAAGGTGGTGCCGACACCCTCCCTCTGGTCGGAGACGAAGCGGATCGCCCGGGCGTCGGCCATCCACTCGACGTGTCCTCCGACGTCACGGACCACCTCCCACACCTGCTCGGGGGTGGCGTCCAGGTCGATCGACACGGAGATCACGGCCATGGCTCGAAGGCTACGGGCGGTGCCCCGGAGGCGGCACGGCAGGGCGGCCGCGATGCGGATGGTGCAGTCCGAGCTCAGGGACGTCGATAGGTGCTGACGAGCCCGTCGGAGGCCGGACCGTCGGGGCCCCAGGAGTCGCGACGGTCGACCAGCTCCAGTCCGGACCGGTGCGCCCACCCGTCGAGCTCCTCGGGAGAGGTGACCCTGATGCTCCACGGGCGGAGCCGGACGGGCTCCCCGTCACGCAGCTCGACGTGCTGGCCCGTCACCACGCCGGTGTCGGGGTCCGACACGGTGGCGATCAGCACCACGGCGTCGCCGCGGACCTCGCTGGCCGCGAGCTGGGGGCCGGGGATCAGCGGAGCCGGGACGAACGCCTCGACGACCAGGTGCCCGCCGGGTGCCAGACGCCGGGCCGCGCCGTCGATGCACGCGGCCTGCCGTGCGGGGTCCGTCAGGTTGCAGATCAGGTTGCAGGCCGCGAGCACGACGTCGAAGGGCCCGGGAGGCCACGGGTCGAACCGTGCCGACCCCTCGGGAGCGCCGACGTCTGCAGCGACGTTGCCGACGATGCCGTCGGGATCCTTGGCGCTCAACAGGTCCCGCATCTCCGACGACGAGTCGAGACCCGTGACATGGAGGCCGGACGCGGCGAGCGGCAGCGCCAGTCGGCCCGTGCCGACCCCCAGCTCCAGCACCCGACCTGCAGGCCCGGCGAGCGCGACGACGGCCGCGACGGCCCCGGCGGTGACGTCGTCCGCGGGGTACCACGCGTCGTACACGTCGGCGAAGCTGCGGCCGTACGTCCCCGGTTCGTCGCCCGTCGGTTCCACCCGGGCAGTCTGCCAACGATCCGGGCGGCGGGATCCCGGTCGAACCCGGCGACCCGACGCGACGTCCATCGAGGCGGCACACCCGGCGATCTGCGAGCATTCTCTCGTGCCCGATGCCGGAGCCGCGCCGACCCAGGGACTGGAGCGATCTCTCGGGCTCTGGCAGGTCACGGCCAGCGGGGTCGGCATCATCGTCGGCGCGGGCATCTACGTGCTCGTCGGCGAGGCCGTGGGGCTCGCTGGTGCCCGCACGTGGATCGCCTTCGTGCTCGCCGCGGCCCTGAGCGCCCTGACGGGGCTGAGCTACGCCGAGCTCACCTCGATGTTCCCCAAGGCCGGTGCGGAGTTCGAGTACGCCCGCCACGCGTTCCCGCCGTGGGTGGCGTTCGTCGTCGGGTGGGTCATGATCGCAGGCCTCGTCGTCGCCTCCGCTGCGGTGTCGCTGGGCTTCGGCCGCTACCTCGGCCGGTTCGTCGACCTGAGCCCGACCGTCGGGGGCCTCCTGCTCCTCGCGGTCGTCGCAGCCGTCGCGTGGAGCGGGATCCGTCGGTCCGTCCGGGTGACGGTCGCCCTGAGCGTGGTCCAGGTGGGCGGCCTGCTCTACGTGATCGTGATCGGACTCCCGCACGTGGGCCGGGTGGACCTCCTCGACGGCACCGGTGGCAGCGGTGGCGTGCTGGCGGCGGCCGCGCTCGTCTTCTTCGCGTTCATCGGCTTCGACGAGGTCATCACCCTCGCCGAGGAGACCAAGGATCCGACCCGGACCGTCCCTCGGGCGCTGCTGCTCGCGTTGGGGATCTCGACGGTGCTGTACGTCGGCGTCGCCATCGCTGCGGTCAGCGTCATCGGCCCGGCCGCCGTCGCCGCGTCCGACCGGCCTCTCGCGGACGTGATCGCCCACGGGCTCGGTGCTCGGGGCGCCGACGTCCTGGCCGCCCTCGCTCTGATCGCCACGACCAACACGACCCTCCTGTCCATCACGGCGTCCAGCCGTCTGCAGTACGGCATGGCGAGCGCTCGCGCCTTCCCGGATGCCCTCGCTCGCCTCGGCCCACGCAGCCGGGCACCCCGAGTCGCCATCGCCGTGTCCGTGTCCGTCGCCGCCTGCTTCGTCCTCGTGGGCGACCTCAGCCTCATCGCGAGCGTCACCGACCTCGCCGTCTACCTCGTGTTCGTCGCCGTGAACGTCGCGGTCGTGGTCCTGAGGTTCCGGTCGCCGGAGCGTGCTCGGCCCTTCCGCGTCCCGCTGAGCATCGGCCGGGTCCCCGTCCTTCCGGTCCTCGGCCTCGTCGCGGTCCTGGTGATGATCCCGGCGCTGCGCTGGGAGGCGATCGCTCTCGGCGCCGTGCTCTGCGGCCTCGGTGTCGGCGCCTACGCGTGGTTCGGTCGGCGGATGAACGCGTCGTGAGGCCGCCGAGGGTCCGGCGGGCTCCCCGGTGACGAGAACCCGGTCGGGGTTCGGACTCGGCCCAGTGCGCCCCGGTGCACGAGAAGTCCGGCCATGGCGGTCGGAACCGGCGAGACGCCGGTAAGAATGGAGCGGTGCCGGAGAGGACCGAACCAGCCCTCTGGGCCGCGCCC
>JAEYSR010000068.1 GCA_023434535.1 Actinomycetes bacterium | reverse complement strand
GGTCATGACGAAGCCGAAGAAGGAGGAGGTGAGGTTCAGCCAGACCCATTCGGGATTGTCGGGATAGGCGGGGATGCGACGCGGCATGCCCATCAGCCCGGTCAGGTGCATGATGAAGAAGGTCCCGTGGAAGCCGACAAGGACGAGCCAGAACGCTGCCTCTCCCAGCCCGCGGACGCGCCGCCGGCCGGTCATCAGCGGCATCCACCAGCTCACGCCCGCCATCATCGGGAAGACGAAGCCGCCGATCAGGACGTAGTGGAGATGCGCCGTCACGAAGGCGGTGTCATGCGCCTGCCAGTTGAAGGGCACGACCGCCAGCATCACGCCGGTGAGCCCCCCCATCACGAAGGTGAGAAAGAAGCCGAGCACGTAGAATATCGGCAGCTTCAGCTCCGGCCGGCCGCGCCACAGGGTGCCGATCCAGGCGAAGATCTGCACGGCGGTGGGCACTGCGACCAGCATCGAGGCGGCGGAGAAGAAGGCCAGCGCCAGATGCGGGATGCCCACGGTAAACATGTGGTGGACCCACAGCCCGAAGCTCAGGAAGACCATGCCGAGGATCGCGGCGACGATGGCGCCGTAGCCGACGATCCGCGTGCGGCACAGCGCCGGAATGACGGTAGACAGCACGCCCGCGGCCGGCAGGAAGATGATGTAGACCTCCGGATGACCGAACAGCCAGAAGAGGTGCTGCCACAGCAGCGGATCGCCGCCCCGCTCCGGATCGAAGAAGGGCCAGCCGAAGGCGCGTTCCAGCTCCAGCAGCACTGAACCTAGGATGAGCGGGGGAAAGCCGGCCAGCATCATCGCCGCGGTTCCCAGAATGTACCAGGCGAAAAGCGGCATCTGCGTCAGCTTCATGCCGGGCGCCCTGAGGCGCAGGATCGAGACCATCAGCTCGATCGCCGCCGAGAGGGCGGAAATCTCGACGAAAGTGACGCCCAGCAGCCAGATGTCGGCATTGACCCCCGGCGAATAGGTGCGCCCCGACAAAGGCGTGTACATGAACCAGCCCTCGCCGGGCGCTACCCCGGCCAGCAAGGCCACGACCAGGATCGTTCCGCCGAGCAGATAGCACCAGTAGCCGAGCGCGGAGAGGCGGGGGAATGCCAGATCGCGGGTGCCGAGCATCTTCGGCAGCAGATACATCGCCAGCCCTTCCAGGAGCGGGATGGCGAACAGGAACATCATGATGCTGCCGTGCATCGTGAAGAACTGGTTGTAAACGGCCTTGTCGAGGAAGGCGCTGTGCTGGGTCGACAGTTGCGCCCGGATCAGCATGGCGAGGATGCCACCGATGCCGAAGAACACGAAAGCCGTCGCCATGAAGCGCAGCCCGAGCGTGGTGTGGCTCACGGCGGTGATCTGGCCCCATAGCCCCGGATCGTTGCGCCAGACCCTGTCTAGCTCACGATGCAGCAGCAGGGCTTCGCGGGGCGGATTGCCGGGGGGAGACGTGCCAGGTGCGCCGGATGCTGGTGTGGTCATGGGCGGGCCTCCTGCGCGCGGGGCGGCCAGTCGGCGGGATCATGCGCAATGACGCGAAAGCGCATCTCCGCATGATCCAGCCCGCAAAATTCGGCGCAGACGCCGTCATAGGTGCCTGGGCGATCCGCCTCGATGCGCAGGCGGTTCTGCCGCCCCGGGATCGCATCCATCTTTCCGCCGAGCTGTGGCACCCAGAAGGAGTGGATCACGTCCTCGGAGGTGATCAGGACGTCTACCGGTTGGCCGGCGGGAATGTGCAGGACGGCGTCCGTGTTCACGGGACCGCCCGCTCCGGGATAGGTGAACGTCCACGACCATTGCCGGGCATGGGCGCGCACTTCGAGCGCCGTCCCGTGCGGCAGAATCCGCTCGCCCACCCAGAGCGCCGCTCCGAGCAGCACGGTCAGGACGGTTAGGGAAAATATGACGCCGAGCCCCACGGTCCAGCGCTTGTCGGGGATGTCGCGCGGGCGGCCGAAGCCGATCGCGACCATGGCAAGAACCAGGAGCGTGAGCGCCGCGGCGCCCGCGAGCATCACCCTCAGCAGCCAGGCAATCTCCTCCGCGATGGGACCGGAAGGGTAGAGCGTGGACAGCGGGCCTTGGCATGCTGCCAGCAAAAGGGGAACCGTCAGCAGGGCTACATACTTCACCGCAGAAGGCGAAGCCGGGGATCTCCTGTGGATACACGACCCGAACTGACCGACCCGCTGGCCGAACGCCGAGCTTTGCAGGATACCGAAAGCAGGATTGCCCTGGCGGGCCACCCGCTTCACGCGATGCTCGTCGCCTTTCCGATCGCCCTGTCTTTCAGCACGCTCGGTGCTGACCTCCTCTATATGTGGACCGGAAACAACTTCTGGGCGGAGGCGGCCGGCTACGCGATCTTCGGCGCCTTCGCTCTCGGCGTGCTCGCCGGCATCACCGGCACGGCCGAGCTGCTGCTGGTGCGTGGCATCCGGAACCGCTCCGCAAGCTGGACGCATTTCATCCTCGCCGTGATGCTGCTCTCCATCCTCGGCGCGAACTGGATCATCCGCATCGGCAATCCGGAAGGCGCGGTGCTGCCGGTCGGGCTGGCCCTGTCGCTGCTCGCGGCGGGTATGACCGCCCTGACGGGGTGGCATGGCGGCAAGCTGGTCTTTGATTATCAAATCGGCACAAGGATCGAGGGGATCGAACGGCCCTGAGGCACACGCAGGTCGTGCGGCAGGGCTTCGATCAAGGGCTGCAGATCGGGCTTGGCGAGGACGAGGTAAAGCACCGCCGCCATGCAGGCGAGGCTCGCCGGCAGAGAGGCGAGCGCCAGCGGCATCGAATAGGATCCGCGCTCCTCTGCCGAGCGCGTCGCCAGATGTCCAAGCCAGGCGTGGATGAGAACCATGGCCGCCACAACGGCCAGCTTGGCCATCAGCCAGGGCGCCGTCAGCCCCCGAGCGAAGATCAACACCGTCCCGGCGGCGATGGCGACGATGGCGGCCGGGGTGACGATGCGCGTATAGGCTGCGTGGACCAGCAGCCGGAATTCGGAAAACCCCGCCTGCGTACGGACTTCTTCGCGCCGGCCATAAATCTGGAGGATGGCCGGGAGCGCCACCAGGCCAGCGCACCACAGGCTCAGCGCGACGATATGGATACCCTTCAACAGGGCGATCATGGCAGCGCCAGCTCCCGCCAGCTGTGCCGCAAGAGCAGCGCGCCGAGGAGCGCGAGTGGAAGCATTCCGGGAACCCACATGACAAGGCCCGCGAGCTGCTGATCGGCGAGGGCATCGAGGCCGTAGGTTGTTACGAACGGCGCGTGCTGCGGATAAAGGATGCGCGGGGAAAAGGTGAGCAGGGCGGCGATCAAGCCCATCTGGCCCGTCAATGCCAGGACCGAGCCGGTCGCAGCCACGTGTTCGCGCGGGCGCTGCGCATGCAAAACATGGGACCAAAATGCCCAGGCCGAACCGACCAGTGATGCCTGCATCAGCCAATAGATGGCAGAGTTGTTCCACGCCAGGGTGTAAGCGGCGGGCAGGTGCCACAGCCAAAGGCACACCGAAAGGCCGATGAACCCGGCCACGAGCGTCCCCGACCGCCGGATGGGGAAGGCCAGGGCCAGCACTGGCGCCGCGGCGAGAATGAGAAGCAAATGATGCAGACTCCGCGCAGCGAACAGCGCGACCGTTAGCGCGCACAGGGGCGAAACGAACGCAACAAACAGCATTGCGGAGGCCAGGGCCGCCGAGCCCCGGCGCTGCGCTGGGATCCAAGC
>JAEYSR010000167.1 GCA_023434535.1 Actinomycetes bacterium | reverse complement strand
GGCAAGGTGGGATGGCCGATGATCGGCGCCTACTCCGCCGCAAAGGCCGGCGTGATCGGCATCACCCAGGTCATGGCCAAGGAGTGGGCCACCTCGGGGATCCTGGTCAACGCGGTGTGCCCAGGGACCGTCGACACGGATCTGGTCAACCCCGACAACCTCTTCGTCGACATCATGGACACCATGCAGCCCGGCGGCTTCAGCGGCTGGGTCGACCAGGAGATCCCGGTCGGACGCCTGCAGCGGGCCGACGAGGTGGCGTCAGTCATCGCGTTCCTGATGTCCGACGACGCCAGCTACATCACCGGCGAGGCGGTCAACGTGTCCGGCGGGCAGATGATGGCCTGAGGACGACCCGGCTCAGGTGATCGGGCAGCTGCCGCCGTCGACCATGATCGTCTGCCCGGTGACGTAGCCGGACTCCTCACCCGACAGCAGGAACCTCACGACCGGCCCGATGTCGCCGGCGGGGTCCCCGAGCCGTCCGAGCGGGTTTCGGGACATGACCCGGGCCTCCATCTCCGGATCGGAACGGAAGGCCGTCTCCATGGCCGGGGTCGACGCGAGCGGCGCGATGGCGTTCACCCGGATCCCGAGCGGGCCCCACTCCCGGGCCAGCACCCGCATGGCGCCGCGCTGGGCTCCCTTGATCACCGCGTAGGGCGCCAGCTTGGCCTTGCCCTCGAAGCCGGCCTCCGACGTGAGCACCACGAACGATCCCCGCGCCGCGCTGAGGGCCTGCTCGCCGTGGCGGGCCAGGAGGTGCATGCCCCGGAGCGCCACCCGGACGTGGTCCTGGAACTCCGACGGTCCGACCTCGTCGACCGCGACGGCGATCGGCGACCGACCGCTCGTGGCGTTGTGGACCACGCCGTCGAGCCGGCCGGATCCGGCGAGGACGGCGCGCAGGAGCCCCGCCACCGAGGCGTCGTCGGTGACGTCGCACTCGTGGAAGACGCCGTTGCCGCCGGCGGCGTCGACCTCGGCGGCGACGGCACGACCCTCCTGCTCGCGGCGGGCCGCGATCCACACGGTCCACCCGGCCCGACCGCAGGCGACCGCGATGCCCCGCCCCACGCCCCCGGACGCACCGGAGACCACGACGGTCCGATCGCCGTCCGACCCAGCTCCCCGTCCGCTCACCAGGACCTCCCGCAGTCGGCGCGCACGACGGTGCCGCTGACGCCGCACGCGTCGTCGGACAGCAGCATGCGCACAGCGCCGGCCACCTCCACGTCCGGCCGTCCGGGGAAGGCGTCGAGCAGCGGGGGCAGACCGAGGAGCGTCCTCGGTGCGGTCCACAGCTCGCTGGCGACCAGGTTCACCCGGAGGCCGCGTCGCCCCTCGGTGATGCCGAGGGAGCGGGCCAGCACCGCCAGACCCTCGGCCACCGCAACGACGTCGGCCCTGCCGGGCGAGTCGAGCGCCGCCGGCCGCTCCGCCACGACCACCATCGAGCCTCCGTCGGCAGCGCGCGCCGCTGCAGCGACCGATGCCTCGAACCACAGGCCGAGCTCGCGCTCCACCCGGTCGCTCCACCCGGCGCCGTCGAGCTCGGCGAAGCCCACCGGTGGGAGCGGCTCACCCCATGCGCAGACCACGACGCGGCCGTACCCGGGCCCGGCCCGGAGCTCCTGACCCCATCGCTCGATCTCCCCGACCCAGTCGTCGGAGCCGACGTCGGGCACCTCGATCAGCTCCGCGTCGAGCGAGCCGGCCAGAGCCGACGTGGAGTCGATCGCGCGACCCACGAGCAGCGTCCGGGACCCGGCGTCGGTCACGTCACGGCCTCGTGACGACCGACTCGAGCGTCTCGGGTCCGTACTCGAGGAACATCGGCACGAGCTCGTAGGTGTAGTCGTCGGCCAGGCGGATCTCGCCGGGACCGAACACGTCCAGCATCTCCTCCAGCAGCACCCTCCCGACCATCCGGGTCAGGTGGTTGCCCAGGCACAGGTGCGGCCCCTCGCCGAAGGACAGGTGCTGGAGCGGCAGCTCGTCGCGGTCCAGGCGGTACTCGTCCGCGTGGTCCCAGACCGTCTCGTCCCGGTTGGCCGACGCGATGCCGAGGATCACCCGCTCATCCTTGTGCACCGGGCACCCCCCGATCTCGGTGTCCTGTCCGACGGTGCGGAACAGCAGCAGGACCGGAGGCTCGAAGCGCAGGGACTCCTCCACCGCCATCGGGATCAGCGACCGGTCCGCCCGCAGCACCTCCGTGAAGCCCTCGGGATCGGTCAGGTAGCGGTGCAAGAGGTTGCCGAGCATGTACGTGAGCGACAGCGAGCCGGCGATCGAGTTCACGGCGAGGGTCCGGATGTGGAGGTCGCTCAGGCGACTGCCGTCGGCCTCCTCCGCTGCGATCATCCGGGTGAGCAGGTCGTCGGGCGCGTCGTCGCCGAGAGCCCGGTGCTCGGCGATGGCGTCGTCGATCAGCTGGGCGAGCTCGGGGAACGCGCCCCCGATGCCGGTGCCCCGCTCGGTCGCGTTGGTCTGCGGCCAGGTGCTGTGGAGCATCTCGCTGCACAGGCGGGTCAGCTGGTCGTGGGTGTCGTCGGCCATGCCCAGCGAGTGGGCCGTCACGGAGCCCGGCAGCGGGGTGCAGATGATCTGCATGAGGTCGCCGCCTCCGGCCTCGGCCACTCCGTCGATCATGCGACGGACGGTCTCCCGCGTCCACGGCTCGACGGCGTTGGCCGTCTGGATGGTGAACGCCCTGACCAGCAGTCGCCGGATCTTGGGGTGCAGAGGCGGGTCGATCTCGCCGAGGAAGCTCTCCTCGTCGGGCACGACCACGCCCGGCGCCCGGAACCCGTCGCCCGACGTGAACCGCTTGGCGTCGCGGTACGCCGCCTTGTTGTCGGCGTGCGAGGCCAGGTACACGAAGCCCTCGGCCGGGCGGCTGACCGGCCGCTCCTTGCGGAGGCGACGGGCCAGGTCCCACATGTGCTGGGTCTGCGACGGGTCGAACGGGTTGAAGGCGTAGTCGCCGTCGTCGGTCGTCGGATCGGTCGTGTCGGTCATCTCGTTCTCCTGACGTGGGTGGTACGTCGGCGACGCTGGCCGTCGACGAGCTGCTCGGTCGTCGGGGGCGGCGTCAACCGACCATGTCGGCGTAGAGGGGCGTGTGGGAGGTGAGACCTCCGTCGACGTTGACCACCTGTCCGGTGACGTAGGCGGCGGCGTCCGACAGGAGGAAGGCGACCACCTCGGCGATGTCGGTCGGCTCGCCCATGTCCGGGGTCAGGTGGTTGCGACGGAACATCGCGATCTGGTCCTCGGGCACGTTGGCCACGAGCGCCGGCGTCTTGACCACGCCGGGGGCGACCGCGTTGCAGCGGATGTTCTGCTTCCCGTACAGCGTGGCCACGTAGCGGACCAGCGAGTCGATGCCGGCCTTCGACACGCCGTAGGCGACACGGGAGAGGTCCCCGAACTGACCCGACGTCGACGACGTGGTCACGATCGCGCCGCCGCCGGCCTCGATCATGTGGGGGATGGCGTGCTTGCAGCCCAGCATGGGGCCCCGCAGGTTCACCTCCATGGTCCGGTCCCAGACGTCGGTCTCCATGCCGACCACGTCGCCGTCGCGCTGGATGATCACGACGTCGGCCGCGTTGTTGTGGAGCAGGTGCAACGACCCGTAGGTCTCGACCGCCAGCTCCACCATGGCCGCGATGTCGGACTCGACGGCGATGTCGGCCACGGACGAGACAGCGGAGCCGCCCTCGGACTCGATGAGCCCCACCGTCTCCGCCGCCGTCTCGCCGTTCACGTCGGCCACCACCACCGAGGCACCACGTCGGCTGAGGGCAAGCGCGCTCGCCCGCCCGATCCCCGAACCGGCCCCGGTCACGATCCCGACCTTGCCCGTCATCTCACCCACCGGCGAACCCCCTGGTTCTCGAACTCGTGTGTCAGTGACGTCCGACACTAGACCCAAACAAGCATTAGTTCAATTCATAACTAACGATCGCTTGCTTCGCTCGGTCGGTTGATGTAGTTCTGATCGGGTCGGCGGGGGCCGGCGCAGCACAGGGGGATCGACGTGCCCAGATTCGGAGTGGTCGTACCGAGCTTCGGCGCCTTCGCCGAGCCCTCGGTCGACGCGGAGATCACCCGCGTCGTCGAGAGCCTGGGGTACGAGTCGCTCTGGTACGGCGACCACGTCGTGGTCCCGACCTACGCCGCTCACCTGCTGCCCGCCGACTGGCTGGATCCGATCGCCCACTGCCTGGTCGGTCTCGGTCGCACGACCACGCTGCGCTTCGGCACGGAGGTGCTCGTCGCCCCGTACCGGAACCCCGTGCTCACGGCCAAGCTCCTGGCCACGGGCGACGTCCTGGGCGGAGGGCGGCTCACCCCGGCGTTCGGGGTCGGCTACCTGCGGGGCGAGTTCGAGGCGCTCGACGCCCCCGACTTCGACGCTCGCGGCGCCGTGACCGACGAGTACCTCTCCGTGATCCGCGAGCTGTGGAGCTCCGAGGGACCCATCAGCCACTCGGGACCGCACGTCGAGCTCCGGGACGTCCACTTCGGGCCGGCGCCGGTCCAGGACCAGATGCCGATCTGGGTCGGCGGGAACGGACCGGCGGCCCTGCGACGTGCCGCCCTGCTCGGAACGGGGTGGCACCCGCTGTTCCCCACGCCGGAGCAGTACTCCTCGGGTCGGCGGCGCATCGAGGAGCTGCGGGCCGACCACGACCGCAGCGACCCGTTCACCTTCTCCTACAGCTGCGGCGTGACCAAGCTGCTCGACAGCGAGGACGGCCCGTACGTCACCGGCAGCTGGGCCGACCTCGACGACGTTCCCGACGACTTCGACTACGCCCCGCCGATGCCCGCCGACGACGCGGGCCGACCGTTCTTCATGGGGACGCCCGACCAGGTCGCCGCCGACATCGACCTGCACCGTCGCGCCGGCGTGGAGCACTTCGTCCTCCGCTTCGCGACGGGCGGTCCGGAGACGACGCCCCAGCAGATGCTCGACCAGCTCGAGCGCTTCGCCCGCGACGTCGTGCCCCGAGCCGCACGGGAGTCGGCCAGCACATGACCACAGACCCGACAGACCAGACAGACCCGATGAGAGGAGCACCACCGGTGTTCGAGTTCGATCCCTTCGACCCTGCCTACTTCGCCGATCCCTTCCGCTACTACCGGACGATGCGTGACGAGCACCCGGTGCTCAAGCGGGAGATCGAGGACTGGAGGGTCTGGCCCCACTACTGGATGCTGAGCCGAGCCGAGGACGTCGACCGGGCTCTGTCCGACTGGAAGTCGTTCTCCTCCGCGACCGGCACGCTCATCGACACCGACATCTCGCTGATCCCGCCGAACATGTTCAACATGGACCCGCCGCGCCACGACGAGCTGCGCAGCATCCTGTCCAGGGTCCTGACGCCGTCGCGCATCGCCGCCCTCGAGCCGCACATCCGTGAGTACGCGGACTCGCTGATCGACGCCGCGGTCCCCGACGGCGGCATCGACGCCGCGATGGGCTACGCCCACCTCATCCCGACCATCACCATGTGCGCGCTGATGGACCTCCCGGTCGACCACCAGGCCCAGTTCCTCAAGTGGAACCTGGACACGCTCGGCGGCGGCGACTTCACGAGCGACGCCGCGCTCGCCGCCTACGGCGAGATGGGCGAGTACTGGCAGGACATCGTCAGCACCCGGATGGGCGGCGACGGCACCGACCTGATCTCCCAGATCCTCAACAGCGGGCGGGCGCAGGACGTCGAGCTGTCGACCGAGGAGATCGCCGGGTTCTGCTCGCTGCTGCACGACGCCGCCCAGAACACGACGATGAACATGATCACCCACGGGGTGCTCGCCCTCGGCCGCCACCCCGACCAGCGACGCCAGCTCGCTTCCGATCCCGACAGGTGGAACACCGCGATCGAGGAGCTGCTGCGGTTCGTGTCGCCGGTCCAGGGCCTCGCCCGCTCCACGACCCGCGACGTCGAGCTCCACGGCGTCACGATCCCCGAGGGCGACCAGGTCCTGGTGCTCTACGGCTCGGCCAACCACGACGAGCGGGTGTACCCCGACCCCGAGCGCCTCGACTTCGACAGGGAGAACGTGAAGGCCCACTGGGCGTTCGGCCACGGGATCCACTACTGCCTCGGCAACGCCGTGGCCCGGTTGGAGATCAAGGTCGCGCTCCAGGCGCTGGTCCAGCGGATCGGCGACTGGGAGGTGGACGAGGACGAGGTCGTGCTCAACCAGCTGGTCCCCACCCGCGGCGTCGCGACGGCTCCGATCCGGTTCGGGGCGGCGTCGTGAGCGCCGGGGAGCGACCCGGCTGGGCGACGATGCTGGCCCGGCCGGGCCTCGACTTCGGGATCCCGACCGATCGGGGACCCGAGATGAAGCGCTTCTACGAGGAGCGGACGCCGTGCCGGTTCCTCAACGAGGACCCGATCGTCGAGGGCCAGGACGAGGTGTTCTACGAGCTCCACCGCTCCTGGCTGAAGCTGAACACCACCACCTGGGAGCTGGCGCCCGCCGTGTCGGGCTTCCGCGAGCTCCGGGCCGCGGATGCGAGCGTCTCCGAGCCCGTGCGCCTGGAGGATCCCGACGGCTCCGCGTTCGTGCTCGTCCCGCCGGGCCACGACGACATCGACGAGGTGGGTGTGCTCATCGAGAGCGAGGACCCGGACCGGATGCGCGAGTTCCTCGCCGTCGGGATGGGGGCGGAGGAGCGTCCGGCCGGCCAGCTCGTCGGCAACACGACCTTCGCCGTCCGCCCCAGCGAGCCGCTCGGGGAGCGCTCCCCCATCCTGACCCGCGGCTTCACGATGCTCACGCTGATCGTCGACGACCTTCCTGCGGTGCACCAGCACCTCATCGACTCCGGCGGCCACCACGGACTGAAGCCGGCCCGTGACCCCGCCCAGCCGGAGCGGTGCATCTACTCGTTCGTGTCCGACCCCGACGGGAACTGGATCGAGCTGGTCCAGTTCGGAGCCACCTCGGGTCCGTTGCCGACGCTCCCCGGCCCCGAGCTCACCTTCGACGAGTTCTTCGCCTTCCGGGACCACGGCACGCCGGCCTGAACGACGGGCCTGCGGTTCCCACCGTTCTGTTCTGCAGAAGCGGTGGGAACTGACCGCTTCTGCAGAACAGAACGGGCCGGGTGGGGAGGTGCGACCGCACCTCCCCGTCAGCGATAGCGGTCGGCCAACCCGGCGGCACCGTCCAGGATCGGCTCCAGCTCCCCGAGGGGGAGCGAGGGCAGCGGGACCAGCACCCGGTCGGCCCCGATCTCGAACCACGGATCCACGAGGGCCGGATCGGCGAGGACGCCGTCGACGTGGATGGCGATGGACGCCGGGTCACGGTCGGCGTCCGCCGCCGTCTGCCGGAGACGCTCCACGTCGGCCGGCGTGTGGCCCGAGAACGGGACCGGGTACCAGCCGTCGAAGCGCTCGACGATCGCGGCGAAGTTGCGGGGGCCCGGGCCGCACCCGAGCAGGATCGGCGGCGTCGTCTGCACCGGCTTGGGCCAGCTCCAGACGGGATCGAAGTCCACGTGGTCGCCGTGGATCTCGGCCTCGTCGTCGGTCCAGATCAGACGCATCGCGTCGACGGTCTCATGGAGCCGAGCCCGACGGGTCGACCAGTCGACCCCGTGGTTGGCCGCCTCCTCGACGTTCCAGCCGTATCCCACTCCGACCTCGAGTCGGCCCTCGGACACCACGTCGATCGACGCGAGGGACTTGGCCGTCAGGATCGGGTCGCGCTGCGCCAGGAGAGCGATGCACGTCCCGAGTCGCACCCGGGAGGACCTCGACGCCATGGCGGCGAGGGCCACGACCGGGTCGAACGTGCGCGTGTACTCGTCCGGGAGCGGGTCGCCCATGATGAACGGCGTCGACCGGCTGGCCGGGATGTGCGTGTGCTCCCCGACCAGCAGGGCGTCGAGCCCGCGCTGCTCGACCGCCTCGACCAGCTCGACGGGCTGCGCCGACCGGTCGGTCGGCAGGATGACGACTCCGATCTCCATCTTCTGTCTCCTCTTCGTTGTCGTTCTCGTGAGCGGCGACCGAGGGCGGTCAGCCGAGGTAGGCGGCGCGCACCGCGGCGTTGTCGCGGATCTCCTCGGGAGTGCCGTCGGCGAGGGTCGATCCCAGGTCCAGGACCACGATGCGCTCGGCGTGCTCCATCACGAACCCGACGTCGTGCTCGACCAGCAGGACCGCGCACCCGGAGTCGGCGCGCACCTGCTGGACCGCGGCACCGAGCTGTCGGGCCTGGGTGTGGCTCAGACCCGAGGTCGGCTCGTCCAGCAGGAGCACCTTCGGCGGGTCGCAGACCGCTCGGGCGAGCTCGACCAACCGTGCCGCACCGATCGGCAACGTGCCCGCGATCACGTCGCGGACGGACTCGAGCCCGCACAGCGCGAGCACCTCGTCGCAGCGACGGCGGCGGGCCGCCCTGGTGGCGGCGCCGAACGGCACGCCGCACACGTCGGCGAAGAACCCACCCTCTCCCCCGCGCCAGTCCTGGGCCGCGAGCACGTTCTGCTCGACCGTCAGCGCGCCGAAGATCTGCTGGCGCTGGAACGTGCGACGGATCCCGTGGCGGGAGCGCCACACCGGCGACCGACCGGTGATGTCGACCCCGTCCAGCAGCAGCGCACCGGCCGTCGGCGGCCGATGGCCGGACATGACGTCGAACAGCGTCGTCTTGCCCGCTCCGTTGGGGCCGATCAGCCCGCACAGCTCGCCGGCCCGCAGGTCGAGGTCCACGTCGCTCAGTGCGGCGACGCCGCCGTAGCGCACCCCGATCCCCGCCGCTCGCAGCACCACCTCGTTCGACGGAACCGGGGCGGAGCCGTCGGTCGCAGTGTCCAGAGCTCGCCCCATCACACGCTCTCCCCGGTCGCGACGCCGCCCTCGAGGTAGCTGGCCGTCAGCCGGTCGTGGTCGAGATCGTCGGGTGGGCCCACCCATCCGACGCATCCCAGCTCCAGGAGCGCCACGCGGTCGGCGACGTCGAGGAGGTGGCTCGCCCGCTCCTCGACCACGAGGACGGCGGTCCCGCCGTCGCGCAGCTCCCGGAAGAGGGCCATCACCTCGTCGACGACGAGCGGAGCGAGGCCGAGGCTGGGCTCGTCCGCGACCAGCACCCTCGGCGGGTGCACGGTGAGCGGCGCGAGCGTCAGCATCTGCTGCTCGCCGCCCGACAGGCTCCCGGCCGGCAGGCCTCGCCGTCGCTCGAGCGACGGGAACCGGTCGAACACGGCGTCCCGCTCGTCGGGCTGCGCCAGCGTCAGCCGGAGGTTCTCCTCCACCGTGAGGCCGGGGAACACGCCCCTCGACTCGGGGAGGTACACCACGCCCCGCCGCGCCCGCTGGGTCGGCCCGGTCGCAGCGAGCGAGTCGCGCCCCAGGAGGACGTCGCCGGACGTCGGGCTGACCTGGCCGGCGGCGACCAGGCAGAGGGTGGACTTGCCCGCGCCGTTGGCGCCCAACAGCGCCGTGAGCGACCCGGGGTCGACGCGGAGGTCCACGCCGTGGAGCACGACGGCGTCGCCGTAGCCCGCGACCACGTGGTCGAACACGAGCGATCCGTCGGTCCCCGCGCCGGGCTCCTGCGTCGGCCGATCCGCCGACACCCGATCCGCAGAACGCAGATCCACGGTCGCAGCCGATGCCGAGGAGGCCTCGGCGGCGGTGGTGACAGCAGCGCCGACGGCCGGAGACGACTCGTCCACGCCCGCCGTGACCGGGCCCTCGGCGGAGCGGGCGACACGACGGCGCCGTCGACGGTCCGCGTTGAGCGCGGAGAACATGGAGAGGATCCCGTCCGGCGTCCGGGCCAGCTGCACGGCTCCCAGGCCGAAGATCACGTCCGCCACGCGGGTCGAGGTCGTGACCCAGCCGATCACCTGAGGGCTGATGGAGAAGACGATCCCGGCGATCACCGCGCCGCCGGGCCGTCGGACCCCGAACAGGACCACGATCGCCAGCCACACCAGCCCGACGCCGGCCGGGAAGCTCTGGTTGGTGATGCTGCCGTTGAACGTCCCGAGCATCACTCCGCCGAGTCCGGCGACGGCCGCCGACAGGGCGAACACCCACAGCTTGGACCGCACCGGCGAGATGCCGATGGCCGCCGCAGCGGCCGGCGCGGTCCGGACGGCGCTGATCTCCCGGCCCGACGCCGAGCGCTCGAGGTTGCCGATGACGCCGACGACCAGTCCGATCAGAGCGAGCAGCACGACCGTCATGACCCTCGGCTCGCCGAGGTCGAGGGACCCGATCCTCGGGGCGGGCAGGCGCCAGCCGTTGGACCCGTTGCTGAACGGGTCCCAGGCGAAGAACACCCGGTCGCCGATCAACGCCAGCGCGAGCGTCGACAGCGCGAGCGCCAGTCCTCCGAGTCGCACGGCCGGCAGGGCGACGAGCAGGCCGACGACGACCGCGGCCGCCACCCCGAGCAGCAGCGCCGGCAGGAACGGCACACCGTGGGAGAGGGCCAGACCGGCGGCGAGGGACGCCGTCGTCACGAACGTCGCCTGAGCCAGGCTGACCATGCCGCCGACACCGGTGACGATCACGAACGAGAGGAAGATCAGGCCGAGGGCGAGGCCCTTGACCATGAGGCCCTGCCAGAACACGTCGGCGACGAAGTACACGTAGACCACCAGGACCGCGACCGCGACCAGCCACGGGGCGAAGCGGCGCCAGCGGCTCAGGTCGTCGTGGTGATCGAGCGGGATCGCGGCGTCGGCGACCTGCGACGCCACCCTCCCCCGCTCGCGGTTCATGACGAGCAGGGCGATCAGCAGGAAGACGAACGGGATCGACGTCGCGAACCCTGTGATCGTCGCCGCGAAGGTGGCGTAGCCGGCGACGAGCGACTGGGCGACCCCGAGCAGGAGCCCGCCGAGGAAGGCGAGGGGGATCGAGCGCAGGAAGCCGAAGACCGCCGCGGTGGCGGCGACGAAGAGGACCGTGGTGTAGCTGGCGGGCGTCAGCGTGAACAGCGGGGCGCCGGCCACACCGGCCAACCCGGCGAGCAGGAACCCCAACGCCCAGGAGGTCCGGGAGGTCGCGGCGGTGTCCACGCCGCGTGACTGCGCGAGCTGCGGCTTCTCCACCGCAGCCCGCATCCGCAGTCCCAACGCCGTCCGACGGAGCAGGAACCAGAGGCCGACCGCGACCGCCGCCGCCACCGCCAGGACGATCGCCTGGTTCGAGTCCAACCGGACGCTGTCACCGAAGCTCCAGTTCTGCTTCGGCGTCGGACCCAGGCCCGGCGGCGAGAACACGTTGTCGCCGCGGGGGATGTCGACGCCGAAGTTGTCCACCAGCAGCTCCACGACCCAGAGCGTCAGGGACGGGAGGGCGATCGACAGGCCGACGGTGGCCACGATCTTGGCCGAGTCGTCGGCCGACGCGAGCTGGCGGAACACCAGACGGTCGAGCAGCACGCCGAGGCCGGGTGCGAAGAGCAGGATCGACACGATCGCCGCCACCCAGACGTTCCAGCCCAGACCGCTGTTCAGCTCGTAGAACACGAACGCGGTCGAGAAGGCGACGGCGCCGTGGGCGAAGTTGAAGATGCCGGACGTCGAGTACGTGAGCACCAGGCCGGCAGCGAGCAGCGAGTAGATCGCTCCCGACACGGAGCCGCTGATGAACAGCGCGATGAACTTGGACATGGGCGGGCCTCTGGAGGTGACGGAGCGAGGTGTGCGGACTCCCCGCCGGGGCGGGAGAGGCGCCCCACCCGCCCGGGCAGCGGGCGGGTGGGGCGCAGCGGCGGGCCGTCGGAGAGGGGGCGGGGACGGCCGGCCGGACCTGGGGCTCAGCCCATCGGGATGACCTCGTAGCAGGTCATCGGGACGACGGGCTTGTAGACGTCGCCCTTGGCCTGGACCATCGCGGCGCACGGGGTCGGCTGGCTGTGGTCCCGGGGGAACTCGACCGGGCCGATGCCCTGCGGATCGCCCCACGGCTCGTACTTGAAGCCGCCGTTGATGACCTCGTCGAACCGCTCGGGGGTCAGGTCCTTGCCGACGGCCTCCAGCATCTGGACCATGACGTCCGCCGTCCAGTAGCCGAGCGACGTGGCGAACCCGATCTCCGGCGACTCCCCGATCGCCTCCAGGTCGTCCTGGATCTGCGTGATGGCGGTACCGCCGAACTCCTGCGGCAACCACTGGGTGTTCACGTACGCACCGTCGATCGCCGCGGCGACCTCGGGCTGGGCCTCGAGCAGACCGGGCACGTAGGTGAGGTAGTTCATCGTGGCGCCCTCGTAGCCCGCCGCGGTCAGCGAACCCGTGAGACCCACGGTGTTGTTGAACAGCGTGATCATCGCCACGGCCGTGGGCGGCTTGCCGTCGGCCGAGCTCATGATCTTCTCGACGAACGGGGTGAAGTCGGTCGCGTCCGTCGTGGGCATGGTGGTGTCCTGGTAGACGACCTCGACGTCCGCGTTCTCGAAGGCGGCGACGAGCAGGTCGACGCCGACCTTGCCGTTGTCGGCGTCGTATCCCTGGACGGCGACGGTGTCGCCCTTGCCGAGATCGAGGGCGTCCACCAGCGTGTCGGCCAACGACGTGTTGGACACGTCACCCGCCGGCGGGTTGGTGCAGCCGTTGAAGCCGAAGCCGAACTTCGAGTCGCAGAAGCCGGGCATGAAACCCCACCCGACGTACGGGACCTTCTCGTCCTCGAGGAAGTCCGTGGTCTGCGGGAGGAAGCCCTGGCCGATGGCCGGGACGATCGCGAAGACCTCTTCCTGCTGCACCAGGCTGCGGGCGGTGTCGAGGTTCTTGGTGGGATCCTCGCCGTCGTCCTCGGTGCCCACGTAGTCGATCTTGCGACCCTCGATGCCGCCGTCGCGGTTCGCCCTCTCGAACCGGGCCTTGGCACCCACGTCGGCACCGGCGTAGCCGCCGGCACTCGAGGTGAGAGCCGTCAGGCCGCCGATCTTGATCGACGTGTCGGTGACGCCACGGGCGGTCGAGCTGCTGGAGTCGCCGCCACCGCCGGACGACGACGAGGACGAGTCGTCGCTGTCGCCGCACGCCGCGGCGAGCATCACCACGACGGCCAGGACGGCTGCGACGGCGCGCGACGAACTACGGGTACTTCTGAACATCGAATCCCCCTGAGAACTCAGTCGGTTGCTTCGGTGGGTCGGTCGACGACCGACCCCGGCACGGACGTGATGACGGGTCCCCCGACCCGACCGACCGTCGGACCTGGATGGGTCGACGGCGGCTCCGCAAGCGGCAGTCAAGCACACCCCGAGGGACCCTTACAAGTGTTTGTTACTTCGAGATGGGTTTCGAACTAACACTTGTAAGGGTACCCCAGATCCGTTAGGCAGTGTGACGGACGTCATTCCGACCACAGGGGGTCTTCATGAGTGGACGACTGGGCGATCGCGTCGCCGTGATCACGGGCGCCGGCTCCGGCATCGGCCGGGTCGCGGCCGGCCGGATGGCCGAGGAGGGAGCGTGCGTCGTCGCCGCCGACCTCCGTGGCCCGGCGGCGGAGGAGACGGCGGACGCCATCCGAGGAACCGGCGGACGGTGCGTGGCGGTGGAGGCCGACATCGCGGACGAGGAGCAGATCGAGGCGATGATCAGAGCCGCGGTCGACGCCTTCGGCGGTCTCGACGTGCTCTACAACAACGCCGCGCTGACCGACGTCTCGATGCACGCCAAGGACATGACGGTCGCCGATCTGGACGCCGCGACGTGGGACCTGTCCATGGCCGTCAACGCGAGGGGCGCCATGCTCGCCGCCAAGCACGCGGTGCCGCACATGGCGGCCCGCGGCCGCGGCTCGATCATCAACACCGC
>JAEYSR010000152.1 GCA_023434535.1 Actinomycetes bacterium | reverse complement strand
CCGGGGCGCGGGGGGGGTGCCCGGGGGGGTCTACGGGCGCGGGGCCCCGCACGCCGCGATCAGCCGAGCTCGGCCAGGAGCTCGTCCAGCTGGGCGAAGGTCTCGTGGGTCGCGTCGGCCGCGCCCCCCGCCGCGTCGAGCGCCTCAGCAGACGGGAACACCTCGCTCATCACGAGCAGCGTCCGGCCGTCCTGTTCCTCGAAGGTGACGGTCGTGACCGAGCCGTCCGCTCCGTCCTCGTCGTTGGTCCAGACGATCAGAGCGTCGGGCACGACCTCGATGTAGCGGCCGTAGAAGTCCATGCCCTGTCCGAAGTTGAGTCGGTAGGAACCGCCGGTCCGGACGTCCATCTCGCAGTCGTGCAGCTCCATGTCCATGGACTTCGGCACCCACCACCTCTTGAACAGCTCGGGCGTCGACCACGCCGCGAACACGAGTCGTGCCGGCGCGTCGAAGGTCCGCGTGACCACGATCTCGCGATCGGATCGCCGTTCCACCCTCGTCCGGCTCGGCGTCTCCACCTCGTCACTTGTCGTTGCGTCCATCTGATTGCTCCCTTGTCGTGAGTTCCTGTGTTGTGAGCGCTTCTGTCGCGAGTTCTGCTGCCGTGAGCTCGTCGAGGACGTCGTCCAGTTCGTTGAAGCGCTCGTCCCAGAGCTGGTGGTAGGCGTCGATCCACGCGGTGACCTCGTCGAGGCGGCGTTGGCCGATCCGGCAGTAGCGCACCCGCCCGACCTTCTCCGTGACGACGAGTCCCGCCTCTTCGAGGACTCCGACGTGCTTCCGCATGCCCGTGAGGGTCATGTGGAATCGCTCGGCGAGCTCGGTGATCGACGACTCCGACCGCCCCAGCTGCTCGAGCACGCCGCGGCGGGTGCCGTCCGCGAGCGCAGCGAAGGAGGCGTCGAGTGGAGATGCAGAATACTGAACCATCTGGTTCAGTATGCTGGCACGACCTGGGCGAAGAGGCAAGGGGTCGACGGCGCCGAGACGAGTTGCCGGCACATACGCTCGTCGATCGCCTTCGGTGGTTCGGGGTCGCTCGGGCCAACTCATGGTCGCCCAGGGCGACGGCCGACGTAAGGTCCGGCGATGGCGGCGGCACCCATCTACGACCGGATCGGCCGCGGCTACTCCACCCAGCGGATCCCCGAGCCGACGTGGGCGGCGCAGATCGACGCCGCACTCGGCGAGGCTGCCTCGGTGCTCAACGTCGGCGCCGGCTCCGGCAACTACGAACCGGTTCAGAGATCGGTGGTCGCACTGGAGCCCTCGTGGGAGATGCTCGCCCAACGAAGGAGCCCGCACCCCGCCGTCCAGGGCGTCGCCGAGCACCTGCCGTTCCCCGATGACAGCTTCGACGCCGCGATGGGGGTCCTGACCGTGCACCACTGGACCGACCAGCGTGCCGGGCTCGACGAGCTGCGCCGGGTGTCGGCCAGACAGGTCCTCATGGTGTTCGAGCCCCTGGAAGCGCATCGCTTCTGGCTCCTCGACTACTTCCCCGAGGCGCTCGACTCCCCCGTCGAGTCGAGTGCGCCGACGCCCGACACGTTGGCCGAGGTCCTCGACGTCGTCGACGTGCAGACCATGTGGATCCCCGCCGATTGCTCCGACGGCGTCGCCGCGGCCTACTGGCGACGACCCGAGGCGTACCTGGATCCCGATGTTCAGCGGTCGATGTCGCTGCTCGCGCTCCTCCCCCACGATGTGCTCGCCCGAGGGACCGCTCGGCTGGCGTCAGACCTGGAGGACGGCACCTGGAACGACCGCCACGGCCACCTGCTCGACCAGGACACCGCCGACTACGGCTACCGCCTCGTCATCGCCGGGAACTGAACCGAGAGATCGAACCCGACAGACAGGTGCGCTCCAGGCCCGGTTGCCTGGCCACGCCGAGACCGCTCGACGGGCATCGTCTCCACCCTGAGCACCGGCGTCACCGCGACCGGCGGGTCCGGTTGCCTCGAAGCTCCTTCTCCATCTCGCGCTGCTGCTGGCGCAGCTGCCGCTGCATCTGACGTTGCATCTCCCGCGCCCGCTGGCGGATCTCGCGTTTCATCTCGAGCTTGTAGGCCCGCTCCTGCGCCTTGGTCATCCGCGCCGGGGGCGCGTCACGGGTCGACGCGTCCACATGTGACTGAGCCTCGTCGACGACCTGACGCCAGACGTCGCGCGCCTGGCGCACCGCTTCGACGACCTGGCGCCGGGCATCGTTGGCGGCCTCGGTCGCGTCCCGCACCTGCTGCTTGGTCGTCTGGGACCGGACGACGAGGTTGAACGCCGACAGCCCGGAGTCGGCGACCCGTGCCGCTCGTCGCACGTCGCGGATGACCGCCTCCCGCAGCTCCTCGGCGTCCACGCCGGCGGCCACCGTCCGGCGCATCGACCCGAAGTAGGCCCGCCAGAGCCCCACGACGATGAGCGCCGCCATCCGTGGCTCGGGATCCTCGGGATCCACACCGGCCCGCTCCGCGAGCGCCTCGGCAGCAGCCTCGGTGAGCCGTTCGAGCATCGCCTGGAGTGCTGCGACGAGGCCCGGGTGCGACTCGACGAGCTCGCTGAACCGCCGGAGCACATCGATGCTGGCAGCGGGGTCACGGCCGGTGGTCCATTCGGAGTAGGACTGCTCCAGCAGTCCGAGCACGGCCTCCGTCACCGACGCGGCGATGCCGCCGTCATCGTCGAGGTTCCGCAGCGCGTGCACCGTGCGCTCGGTGAGCTCGTCCTCCTCGTCGAAGAGCAACGACTCCTTGGTCGGGAAGTAGTTGAAGACCGTCTTCTCGGAGATGTCGCACGCGTCGGCGATCTCGGCGACCGTGACCGCCTCGAAACCGCGGTCGAGGAACATCTCGGTGGCGGTGTCGGAGATCAGCTCCCGCATCAGGCGCTTCTTGCGCTCCCGCAACCCCTCACCGGGACGGCGATCGCCGACGACGCCGATCGAACCCGGCGCTGTGCGGGCGGAGCCTCTGGACGACATGGGCGCCAGCCTACCTGCATCCACCCCAAACATGTGGTTGCACGACTTCTACAGTCACTGTACGTTTTGCCGAGATTCATTCAGCCACTGAAGGTTTCGGCGGCTGACGACGCACTGCGGAGGTGCTCGATGGACGGACCGCCCCCCGACTGCGGCAATCAGGCCGTCACCGCCCGGGGTCTCACCAAGCGCTTCGGCGACGTCGTCGCCGTCGACGACCTGGACCTCGACGTGGAGCACGGCACTGTCGTCGCTCTTCTCGGTCCGAACGGTGCCGGCAAGACCACGACCGTGCAGATGATCGCGACGCTCGAGACACCATCGAGCGGCTCGCTGCAGGTGTGCGGCTTCGACGTCCAGTCGCAGGCCGACGAGGTCCGGCGACGCATCTCGCTAACGGGCCAGTTCGCCGCGCTGGAGGACAACCTGTCGGCGCGCCACAACCTCCTGCTGATGGCCCGCCTCCGGGGGCACGACCGTCGCACCGCGGAGCGGATCGTCGACTCCCTCGTCGAGCGGTTCGAGATCGACGAGTTCGCAGACCAGCTCGTCAAGAACATCTCCGGCGGGCAGCGGCGACGGGTCGACCTCGCCGCCGGACTGGTGACGCCGCCCGAGCTGCTGGTGCTCGACGAGCCGACGACCGGTCTGGACCCGCGCAGCCGCCAGATCGTGTGGTCCACCATCCGTGAGCTGGTCGCCGAGGGCGTCACACTGCTCCTCACGACGCAGTACCTGGACGAGGCGGACGTGCTCGCCGACTCGATCGTGCTGATCGACCACGGGCGGACCGTTGCCGCCGGAACGCCGTCCGAGCTCAAGTCCCGGATCGGCCAGCAGCGGGTGGACATCGTCGCTGTGGACTCCGCCGGCGTCCAGCAGCTGATCGACCTCCTCGGGACGAGGTTCGACCTGAGCACCGCCCCCGAGCTCCGGTCCGTCTCTGTGCCGGCGCCCGACGGAACGTACGACCTCGCCCGGGTCACCTCCGCGATCGACCTCGCCGACATCGCCATCGACGAGATCGCCCTGCGCAGACCGACCCTCGACGACGCATTCCTCGCGCTCACGGGCGCACCGCCCGACGACGCGCCCAGCGACCAAGGACGGGCCCACTCCGACGGAGCCGCAGCATGACCGCCGCGTTCGCCACCTCGACCCACCGGACGACGAGCGCCGTCCCATCGCTCCCGACCCGTCCGAGCACCGTCCGCCGGTTCCTCAACGAGACGGGCCTCCTCGTGGGCCGCGGGCTCCGCTCGCTCCCGCACGTGCCCGAGCGCCTGCTCGACGTGACGCTGCAGCCGATCATGTTCACGCTGCTGTTCCTGTACGTGATCGGCTCCGCGATCCACGTGCCGGGCATCTCGTACCAGAACTACCTGCTGCC
>JAEYSR010000148.1 GCA_023434535.1 Actinomycetes bacterium | reverse complement strand
GCAGTCAGGGCCTCGTAGGAGGTCTCGTCGAGCGACGACAGCATCCATCGACCGTCGAACCGCTCCGCCACGCCGGTGCCCGTCCCGTGGCCGACCACGTCGTCGACCACGGCACCGGTGGCGGAGTCGACCACCACGCCCGGCGACCATCCGCACCAGGTGAACTCGATCCGATCGGTGCCGTCGAAGGCCGCGGTGACGGCGTGGTGGACGTACGGCTCCATGCCCGCAGCGGCGGGGATGGACTCGCCGCGGCTCAGCCTGTCGAGGACCTGGGAGCGAACGTCGTCGGCCAGGACCGCACCCGACGGCACGACGCCTGCGAGGTCGGCGAGCACCGGGTCGTCGGGCCGCAGCAGCACCGACGGATCGCTGTGCAGCTCCCCCAGCGATCTGTCGAAGCGTGAGAGCAGGTCCGCCACGGCTGCGACGGCGTCGCCGTCGGGGTCGGTACCGTCGCTGGAGGCGCCCACGTCCGCAGCGCCGGTCGGCGCAGCCGTCGTGGGCGGCGCCGGGTCGACCGTGGCGCGGTGGTCGTCGGTCGGCGCCGCGACGTCGGTCCGGCCGGCGTCGAGCGGCCGGACCTCCTCGGTGACCGGTCTGCTGCACGCCACCAGTGCCAGCGACGTGATCCCCACCGAGGCCACGAGCGCGCGGGTGCCGACGAGCGCAGCGCGTCGGCAGCGCCGACGCGTGGTGTCCCTCTCCCCAGCCACGGCCCCAGTGTGCCGATTCGAAGGACACGATGCAACACGAGATGCATCGAAAGGGGATGAAGGGCGGCAGAGTCGCCGCGCCGCCTTCACCAGCCCTTGAACTCGGGCGACCGGCGTTCCCGGAACGCGGCCAGGCCCTCCTTGAAGTCCGCCGACTGCATCAGCCACTCCTGGGCCGCCGCCTCCTCGTCGAACGCGGTGTGGCGGCTGGACTCGAACGCCCGGTTCACCAGCCACTTGGTCAGGCCGAGGGCCTTGGTCGGGGCCTGAGCGAGACGGGTCGTCAGCTCATCGATCGCGGCGTCGAGCTCGGCGGCGGGCACGACCCGGTTGGCGATGTTCAGCTCCCTGCAGCGCTCGGCCGGCACGTCGTCGGCCAGGAACATGAGCTCCTTGGTGATCTGGGGGCCCACGATGCGCGGCAGCATCCAGGCGCCGCCGGCATCGGGGAGGATGCCGCGACGGACGAAGACCTCGACGAGCTTGGCGCTGTCCGCCATCACGACCAGGTCGCAGGCCAGGACGAGGTGGGCGCCACCGCCGGCGGCGGTGCCGTTGACCCGTGCGACGACCGGCTTCTCGGAGTCGAGGATCGAGGCGATGAGCCGCTGCCAGCCGCGCCGGATCATCCGGGCGCCGTCGCCCACGAGCAGGCCCTCGGGAGCGCCCTCGGGCTTGGGCGGCGACGGCTTCTGTGGCCCGCCGAGGTTGGCCCCGGTGCAGAAGTGGCGCTCACCGGCGCCCGTCAGCACGATCGCCCGGACGCCGTGGTCGGCCGAGGCCCACTCGAAGAGGTCCGTCATGCCGTCGCGCATCGACGAGGTGAGCGAGTTGCCCGCGTCGGCGGCGTCGATCGTGATCGTGGCCACGCCGTCGGCGACCTCGTAGCCCAGCCCGTCGGCGATGGGTGCGCTCGGTGCGAGCTCGTCGGTCATCGTGGTCTCCCTCGTTGCGGTCCGTGTGTGTTCGACAGGTGTGGTCGTAATTGCGGTGCGCCGCCGATCCGGCGGCGACCGGTGGAGCGTCGCCCGGGACCCGAGGGCCGGGGCGGTCCGCAGCGACTGACAGTGCCGTCCGGGCCTCGGTCGGTGCAACCTCGACGGACGCCGTCGCTACGATCCCGACGTGATCGGTCCCTCCCGCCGTGCCGTCCTCTGGCTCCTCGTCGGCCTGGGTCTGTTGGCCGCAGCCGGTCCGCTGGCGGGGACGGCCTCCGCGCACGCCACCCTCGTCTCGTCGTCGCCCGGCAACGACGAGGTGGTGCCCGAGGCGCCCGACCAGGTCGTCATGACGTTCGACGACGGGGTGACCGTGGACGACGACGGCGTCCGCGTGCTGGACCCTCGCGGCAACGATGTGGCGGACGGTGCCCCGAAGACCTCCGACGACGGCCTGGAGGTCCGCCAGCGCATCGAGCCCGAGGCGGAGGGCACCTACACGGTGTCGTACCGGGCGCTGTCGGACGACGGCCACGTGATCGACGGCTCGTACGTGTTCCACATCGGGACCCGGACCGGCTCGTCGGCGGCGGTGACGTCGTCGGACATGGACCCGCTCCGCGTCCTCAACGCGTTCGGACGCTGGGTGTCGCTGTCGGGCGCGCTGCTGGTGGGCGGGGTGCTCGCCATGGCTGTGTTCGTCGATGGGCCGGCGGCCCGGTCGCGGGAGGGAGAGGACTGGGGGTCGGAGCTGGCGTCGGCCCGGTTCCTCCTCCTGCCGGGTGCCGTGTCGGTGCTGTTCGGCGTGGGTCTCAGCCTCATCGCCTCCGCAGCGGACCTCGCCGGCGGATCGCTCCTGGACGGGCCGGGCAACACCGCGAGGTTCGTCACGGCGAGCTGGCCCGGAACGGTGGTCGGCCTGCGGGTGCTCGTCGCTCTGGTCCTCGTCCTGGCGGTGCTCGGGCCGAGGGCTCTCCGCCGGGTGCCGTGGTTGGCGGCGATCGCGATCCTCGCGGCCCTCGCTCTTCCCAGCTTGGGCGGTCACGCATGGACGGCGACGCCCGTGTGGGCTGCGGTGACCTCGGACGTCCTGCACGTGCTGGCCGCAGCGGCCTGGGCGGGCGCGCTCGGGGTGCTGGTCCTGACGTGGGACGGCACCCGGGATCGCGCCGCCGCCTTCAGCCGGATGGCGCTCGTCGCAGCGCCGCTCACGATCGCCACCGGACTCGCGAGCGCCGCGCTGCAGGAGCGTTCGCTGTCGGCGTTGACCGACACCACGCACGGTCGGCTGATCCTCGCCAAGCTCGTGGGGGCCCTGGCCATGGTGGCGTTCGGCTGGGTCCACCGTCGTCAGCTGGCGGACGCAGCGCGGTGGAGCGCCCGGACCGTCCGGACCTACCGGGCCGAGGCCCTCGTCGGGTTGGCGGTGGTGGCGGTGACGGCGGTCCTGGTCGGCACTCCGCCCGGACGCGAGGCCCGGCCGGACTCCGAGGCGGTGCAGGTGGTGAAGCAGGCCGGTGACACCACCGTGCGGATGCAGGTGACCCCGGCGGTCGCCGGCCCGAACGACGTGCACCTCTACTACCTGTCGAGGGACGGGTCGCTCGCCCCGGTCGACGCCGCCGAGCTGAAGATCTCGACCGACGGGGTGTCGCCCCGCGCCGTCCCCATCACCCCGATCACCGCGAACCACGGTGTGGCCACCGGGGTGCAGCTCACCCCGGGCACCTGGACCTTCGAGCTGACGATCGTGACCGGCGGAGTGCCGTCCAAGGCGTCGTTCCGCATCCCGATCGCCTGATCGCCCGTGCGGCCGCTGATCGTCACCGTGGTGCGCCAGGGGGCATGATGCGGACATGAGAAAGTCGATGGTCCGGATCGTCGCGGCGCTGCTCGTCCTCGCGCTGGTCATGGGCGTGGGCATCACCGCCCTCGCCCCGCTGGCCGGTGCGCACGGCGACGAGGGCGTCCTCGAGGTGCTGTCCGCCACGCCCTCCGGGACGTCGAGCACGATCACCGTGAAGCTGACCTACGAGGGCGACGGCCACCCCGTGGACGGAGCGACGGTCACCGTCGTCGCCGACAACGGTGCGGGAACCGCGCTTGACCCGCAGCCCATGACGGCGGGAGGCGCCGAGGGCGAGTACACCTCGACCGTCCAGTTCCCGTCGGCGGGCACGTGGAACGTGCGGGTCACCGCGGTGTCGCCGGCCGCGACGTTGACGCTCACCCAGGACATCACCTCCGAACCGGGCGTGACCGTCGGGACGGCTCCCGAGGAGACGACCACGACAGCGGATCCTGCGCTGGACGAGGAGGTCACCGACTCTCCGACGACGGTGGCCGGTGACGACATCTCGGCGACGTCGGAAGAGGGAGACTCGGACTCGAGCCCGCTGCCGTGGATCCTCGGCGGCTCGTTCAGCCACGCCTTCCGGAAGGGGGCGCTCCTGTCGGTCGGCGGTGGGGCGGTGACCGCCCTCTACGCCGAGGAGGCCATCTCCCCGCGGGAACCGACCCAGGAGCAGCTGGC
>JAEYSR010000127.1 GCA_023434535.1 Actinomycetes bacterium | reverse complement strand
CGTCGATCTGGGAGCGGGTCTCGACCACGGACCGGACGGCGGGCGCCTGGTCGGACCCGCTGCCGGCGGGCAGCTGCGCCGTCACCTCCGTGCCGTCGACGACCGCTGCCGTCGACGGGACGGCCGCGGGGTCCGTGGTGATCGGACCCTCGGTGCCGAGAGCCGCGTACAACGCCGCGACGGTGTCGGGATCGGCGTCGGGCGGCAGCGCCAGGATCGCGCTCGGGCCGGGGAACGAGCCGTCCTCCGAGCTCTCGGCGGCGGTGAACCACGTGGTCATGAGTGTGGTCACGACGTCGTTCGCCCGCTGCCCGGGCCCGGCCGGGCTCTCGGCCCGGGCCGTGTCGTTCGGTCTGGCTGTGTCGTCGGGCGGGGCCGTGTCGTCAGGTGTGGCTGCGCCGTCGGAGGTCGTCGCTCCGTCCAGCAGCGCTGTCAGGGCAGGGTCGGGTGCGGTGGCGGTGAGGCGTGACGGGGCGAGCCCCACGGCCAGAGTGCTCACCGCGTCGTCGGGCAGGTCGTCGTCGGTCAGCTCGAGTCGGTTCGCGGCGCTGGCGACTCGGCGGACGCCGAGGGCGTCGAGGATCTCGAGGGACGGCGTGGTGACCGTGTCGTCGCCGTACCACGTCGACGCCGACGGCTCGGTCCGCAGGACGTCCTGGACCGTCGCGTCGCCGAGGGCGATCTGGCGGAGCAGCTCGCCTCCGCCGTCGGGCGCGGTGACGAGGCCCCCCGTGTCGATCGCGGCATAGGGCATCCGGGCGACCGAGATGGCGCGGGCGGGGTCCGCTACCGCCTGCTGCAGCAGCTCGAGCGTGCGTCGATCGGCCGGGTCCTCCGACCGGGACAGGGCGTCGAGCAGGTTCGGCCGGACGGCGATGGTCAGGGGACCGGTCGGGACCGCGGTGAGCAGCTCGGCGAGGGCGCTCAGGGACTCGCGGGACGCGTCATCGAGATCGGGCTGACCGGACGGGCGGAGGGAAGCCGGCCCGTCGACCGGTGAGTACAGCGACAGCGAGAGTCGTCCCGGCCCGCCCTGTTCGGTGGTGGGCATGTCGACGGGCAGCCGGTTGAGGAAGACGGTGGTCGAGGCCAGCTCCCCGCCCTGCCCGTCGCCGACGGTGACGGTGACGGGATGGACGCCGGGGTTCGGTAGCAGCAGCCGGTCCGACCCGCCGGAGCGGCCCGACCGGATCGGCGTGTCCAGGACGATGCCCACGGACGGGTCGCCGAGGGGAGCGATCGGCTGGGTGCGCGGCGCCTGCATCGGAGCACCGGGGTCGCCGCCCTGGATGACCTCGCTGAGCAGGGTGCGGAGCGGCGTGCGGGAGGTCGCCCGCAACCGCTGGTGCACCTCGGTGGTGATGGTCGCGTCGGCGGGGAGGTCGCCCTCCACCCGCAGCTCCACGCGGAAGTCGCCGTCGGGATCGACCCACGGCGACACCGACGTCACGACGATCGAGTTCGCCGGGACCTGCGCGGGTCGGGTCGCTGCGTCAGCCGTGGGCACCGCCGGTCCGGTGCCGACGAGGGCGAGCGTCACCGCCGCCAGCAGCGCGCCGGCGAGAGCTCTCGTCGCGGACGGCCTCACGGAACCGCCCGGTGCAGCACCACGAGGTCCGTCGGGGTGCTCTGGAAGCCGAGGTGGGCGTAGAGCTGCAGCGCCCGCTCGTTCTGCTGCTGGGTGTTCACGAGCAGCCGGCGGCACTTGCGCCGCGCCGCCCAGCGCAGCGCGTCGAGGACCAGGGCGCTGCCGATGCCGGACCCGGCGAGGTCGGGATCGGCGGCCAGACGCTGCAGGAACCCCTGGCCCGAGCCGCGCCCGGTGATGGCGTAGCCGACCACGCGGTCGCCGGTGGACGCGACGCGGAACCGGGTGACCGGGGTGGCCTGCTCGGCCTCCGCCATCGCCGTCCGGTCGAGGCGCCAGAACGTCGGGAAGGCCCGTGCGTCCACCACGAGCGCCGCCTCCCGGTCGCCGCGCCGGGCCCGGCGGAGCCGCACGCCGTCGCGGAGGTCACGGTGCGGCGGGTCGAGGTCGCGCAGGTCGTGGGACAGCACCCGCAGCCGGTCGTACTCCGTGAAGCCCGTCTCGACGAAGGACCGCGCCTCCGACGGGTGCAGCGCCGAGGTGATCACGGAGGTGTAGCCGGCCTCGGCGATGCGGTGGAGGCACCCCTGGAGGCCCTCGATCGACGGTTCGCCGAACTGCGGTTGCAGGGCGAGGTAGGCGATCCGGTCGTCCGCGTGCCAGGGCCCGATCCGGAAGCGGTCCTCCCCGACGCTGAGCAGCTGACGACTGGTCATGGTCCTGCGGGTGCTCCAGACGGTGTGGACGGGGTCGGCGACCGCCGGATCGGCTGGTTCGGTCACCGGTCGCGCGGGAGCTGCGGGGCCCGCTCGGGCGACGACCAACGATAGGTCCGATCGACGCGGGCCAGCCGTACCCCACCGCCTCGGAGGGCTCCGAACACCGGCGGTACGCTGCCGCGATGGCAGTGCTGGTGTACTCCGACGAGCGGTTCGCCGAGCACGACACGGGCCCGTTCCACCCGGAGCGCCCGGACCGCATGTCGGCGGTCGCCGACGGGCTCGTCCTCGCCGGCGTCGACGACGCCGTGGAGCGGGTGCTCGCCCGTCCCGCGACCGACGAGGAGCTGCTGCGGGTGCACCCCGAGGCCTTCGTCCGTGGCATCGAGCAGTTCTGTCGCTCGGGCCGGACCCACCTCGACGGCGACACCGTGGTGTCGGAGCGCTCGGCCGAGCTGGCGCGCCTCGGCTCGGGCGCCGGTGTGGACGCCATCGAGCGGATGCGTGCCGGTGCCGCCGACGCGGCGTTCGTGGCGCCCCGTCCGCCGGGGCACCACGCGACGGCGACCCGGGCGATGGGCTTCTGCCTCTTCAACCACGTGGCGGTGGCGGCCGCCGCGCTCGTGTCGATGGGGGAGCGGGTGGCGATCGTCGACATCGACGCCCACCACGGCAACGGCACCCAGGACATCTTCTACCGGGACCCCGACGTGCTCTACGTCAGCTGGCACCAGCACCCGCTGTACCCCGGCACGGGGACCGCCGGTGAGGTCGGAGCCGGCCCGGGCCACGGCGCCACGTGGAACCTGCCGATGCCGCCCGGGTCCACCGGGGACCGATACCGGGAGTCCCTAAAGCAGCTCGTCGCCCCGGCGATCGCTGCCCACGGGGCCACGTGGGTCCTGGTGTCGGCCGGGTTCGACGCCCACCGGGACGACCCGCTGACGGAGCTGGGCCTGACGTCGGGCGATTACGCGGACCTCGTCGCGGACCTGCTGTCGCTGGTGCCCGCCGGTCGACGGCTGGTGTTCCTGGAGGGGGGCTACGACCTGGAGGCCATCGCGAACTCGACGGCCGCCACGGTCTCGGCGATGTTCGGCGAGCGCCTCCACCCCGAGCCTCCGAGCAGCGGCGGGCCGGGCGACGACGTGGTGGAACGGGTGACGGCGGTGCGGGAGCGCATAGGTAGCCTCGACACGTGATCCCCAGCCGTGCCCGGGAGCTGCTCGACGAGGTCCGTCCGCTGGCGGACGCGTTCGCCGCGGCCGACGCGCGCATCTTCCTGGTGGGCGGCGTGGTGCGGGACCTCTTCGTCGACGCCGGCTCGACGGGTGGGGCCTCGCCCGTCGCACCTGCCGTCGACGCTGCCGCCGTCGACGACACCGATGCCTGCGACACCGCCGGCGGCGGCGACCGCATCGGCGACGACATCGACCTGACCACCGATGTCGAGCCGTCGGTCATCAAGAGGATCGTCGCCCCGCTGGCCGACTCGGTGTGGACCCAGGGCGAGAAGTTCGGGACCATCGGCGCCACCATCGGCAACCGCTCCTACGAGATCACCACCCACCGGGCCGAGGCGTACACGTCCGACAGCCGCAAGCCGCAGGTCGCCTACACCACCGACATCGAGGTGGACCTGTCCCGCCGCGACTTCACGGTGAACGCCATGGCGCTCGAGGTCACCCACGCGGACCCCGTGCTCATCGACCCGTTCGGCGGCCTCACGGATCTCGGTGCGGGCGTGCTGCGCACCCCGCTCGACCCCGACGTGAGCTTCTCCGACGACCCGCTGCGCATGCTGCGCGCCGCCCGGTTCATCGCCCGCTACGGGCTCGAACCGACGCCGGACCTGGTCGCGGCGGTGCGCAACGGGGTGGAGCGACTGGACATCGTCAGCGCCGAGCGGATCCGCGACGAGCTGTGCAAGCTGGTCACGGTGCAGGACCCGTCCGCCGGGCTGTGGTTCGTCCACGACACCGGGCTGGCCGACGTGTTCTTCCCCGAGCTGCCGTCCATGCGCCTCGAGCAGGACCCGATCCACCGCCACAAGGACGTCCTGACCCACACGATCGCCGTCGTCGCCAAGTCCCGCAACGAGCTCAAGGTTCGGCTCGCCGCGCTGTTCCACGACGTCGGCAAGCCCAAGACCCGCTCGATCGGCGGCAAGGGTGTGAGCTTCCACCACCACGAGGTCGTCGGGGCCCGCATGACCCGGGACCGGATGAAGGCGCTGAAGTTCAGCAACGAGATGGTCCACGACGTGACCGAGCTCGTGTACCTGCACCTTCGGTTCCACACGTACCAGATGGGCTGGACCGACGCCGCGGTCCGACGCTTCGTGCGCGACGCCGGGCCCCTGCTGCCCGAGCTGATCGCCCTGACCCGCGCCGACTGCACCACGCGGAACCGGAAGAAGGCCGAGGCGCTGGACCGGCGCATCGACGACCTGGAGCTGCGCATCGCGCAGCTGCAGGAGCAGGAGGAGCTGAGCGCGATCCGTCCCGACCTGGACGGCCAGCAGGTGATGGCGCACCTGGGCATCCCGCCGGGTCGGGAGGTGGGCCAGGCGCTCGACCACCTGCTCGAGCTCCGGCTCGAGCGCGGCCCGATGAGCGACGAGGACGCCTACGCCGCGCTCGACGCCTGGTGGGCCGACCGCACCACCTGACCGTCCCTCCACCCGCTCGACCCACCACCCGCGATTCTGACGAGAAGTCAGCACCAGAACGGTCGGATTATCTCCGCGGAATCCGCGGCTGGCCCGTGTCGGCTGGCGGTTCCGCGCTGCGCGGGACGGCGCCGGCTCAGATGCCGAGCTTGCGGGCCCGCACGACCAACGTGGGCGGCACCCACTCGTTGAGCGTGGAGGTGTGGATGCTGCGGGCGCCCTCGACGGGTTCGGCCTCGATCAGCGCGTCGACGTGGAAGTTCGAGCGGGTCAGCGTGGTGAACACGTCGCCGATCTGGTGCACGTGAGTGACGCCCTCGTCGCCGGCAGCGCGCCACGCCAGCGGTGACGGGCTCCACGACGTGCGCGTCAGGTACGGCGACGGCTGGTCCTGGTCGTCCTCGAGCATCGTGGCGAACGGGTGCGGCAGCGAGAGGAGCAGTGCGCTGCCCGGCGTCAGCACCCGGTGCACCTGACGGAACACGCGGCTGAGGTCCTGGACCCCTGCGAGCGAGTAGATGGCGACGACGAGGTCCACGGTGTCGGCCCGGACGAAGGCAAGGTCGGCCAGATCGCTGTGGTGGAACTCGACGCGCACCTCGGCGACATCCGCGGCGCTGCGGGCCTGGGCCAGTCGGGCGGTGGACGCCTCCACGGCCGTGACGCGGGCACCTCGACGCGCGAGAGCGATCGTGGCGGCTCCGGCGCCGCAGCCCAGGTCCAGGACGCGCTTGCCGTCGACGGGGCCGACGAGGCGGTCCAGGGCGTCGTGGTCGAGGTCGGGGCCGAGGCGGAGCCGGTCGTGGCCGGCGTCGGACCCGTGCGGGAAGCTCGCGGCCGGGAGCTGGTGGGGGGAGGTGTCGTCGCGGACGAGCGAGGGTCGGGTGCCCAGGTTCCCCGCCGAGGGGTGGAGCGGTCGACCGGGCGCGGAAGCGGAGGTACCCATCGCCGCTCAGTCTGGCGGAGCGGATGTCGGTGGACGTGGACCGTCCGACGCCGTGCGCGAGCCGGCGGCTCCGCTCGTCGGACGTCGCCGCGGCCACGTCGATCCGGGCCCCGGCGGTACCCTTGGCGGCCGTGCCGTTCCTCGCACCGGAGTCCGGTGGACGTCCCGGGACCACACCCGGCTCAGTGGACTACCGCTTCGCGCGTCGCCAGCTCCTGCACCGCTACCGGGCCGGGGAGCTGACCCAGGCCGACGTGTGCGACGCCCAGCACGAGCTCCTGCGCGTCGGTCGGAACTGCTCCCAGCGGGCTCGTCATGACTGCCCGGTGTGCGGGGAGCACGAGCTGCGGCTGGCCCGCTTCGTGTTCGGCCCCCGGATGCCGGCGGGCGGACGGGTCGTGGCCAGCAGGTCCGAGCTCGTGAAGCTGGCGGACCGGGCGACGTCGAACGGGCTGCGGTGCTTCACCGTCGAGGTCTGTCTGGCCTGCCGCTGGAACCACCTGCTCGACATCACCCCGGTCGGCGGCCGCGCCCAGGACTGAGCCGGGGCGGTCGCTCCGGGAGATCGGTCCCTGAGCAGGCCTCTCAGGTTCCCGCGGGACCGCCGAGGGCACCTCGGGGCAGACTGTGGCGTCCGTCCCGGGAGGTCCCGGGGGACCCACCCCCATGCCGACCGACTCGACCCCACCCCGCCGGAGCACCTCGTCGCGCTCCTCATCCGGTCCGGCCGGCGCGCGTCCCCGCCCGAAGGGCGGATCTGCACAGTCGAAGGGCGGGTCCGCGGCGACGTCGAAGGGCGCGTCGGCACGAACGACGGTCTCATCGGGCGGCGGCACGCCGCCGGGTCCGAAGAAGCGCAGCTTCCTCTGGCGGTGGCGGCGGTTCGGCTATGCGGCGCTCGTCCTGGTCGTCGTGGCGATCGGCGGGATCTGGGCGGTGCTGGCCACCATCGAGCTCCCGCCGGCCAAGCCGCAGGACGAGACCACGTTCGTGTGCGACATCGACGTGCCGGCCGGCCAGTGCGGGTTCGACAACGCCATGGCCCGCCTGTCATCCAGCGAGGAGCGGGTGGTCGTCACCTACGACGACCTGCCCCCGGTGCTGGTGCAGGCCGTGCTGTCGGCCGAGGACCGGAAGTTCTTCGACCACAACGGCGTCGACCCGGTCGGCATCGGTCGCGCCTTCGTCAAGGACGTGCTGGGCAGCAGCCAGAGCCAGCAGGGCGGCTCCACGATCACACAGCAGTACGTCAAGACCGTCTACCTGACGTCGGAGAAGACGCTCACCCGCAAGCTCAAGGAGGCGGTGCTCGCGGTCAAGCTCGAGCAGACGCTCGACAAGCGCGAGATCCTCACGCGCTACCTCAACGAGATCTACTTCGGCCGCGGCGCGTACGGCGTCGAGGCGGCGTCGAGGGCGTACTTCGGCATCGGCGTGAAGGACCTGTCGCTGCCGCAGGCCGCGTACCTGGCGGGGCTCATCCGGGCCCCGGAACGGGCCGACGCGACCCGCGACCCGGAGGAGGCCACACGCCGCCGGGCGACCGTGCTCAAGGCCATGGTCGAGGAGGGCTACATCTCCCAGGACCAGGCCGATGCCGCCGATGCGGTGCCGTGGAACTCCGAGCCGGTCTCGGAGACGGGTCAGCCCCAGGAGGTCACGGTCAAGGCCCGCGCCGCGGAGCACACCGACCTCGGTGACGTCGAGTACAAGGAGCTGGGCTCCCAGTTCTGGATCGAGTGGGTGCGCTCGCAGCTGCGTGAGCGCCTCGGCCCCGGAGCCGAGACCAAGGGCCTGCGGGTGTACACGTCGTTCGACCCGACGATGCAGAAGTACGCCGTCGACGCGGTGAACAAGACGCTCGACCAGCCCGACGGACCGGTCGGCTCCCTCGTCGCCATCGACTCCGACGGTCGGGTGCGGGCCATGTACGGCGGCCGCGACTACGAGGCCAACAAGGTGAACCTCGCCCTCGGCAGCGGCGGCGGAGGCTCCGGCCGGGCACCCGGCTCGACCTTCAAGCCCTTCGCCCTGGCTGCGTTCATCGAGGACGGGTACTCGATCGAGTCCCGGTTCCGCGCCCCCGCCACGACCATGTTCCCGAACGTCTACGGCGACACCCCCGGCAAGCTGTGGTCGCCGAAGAACTACGACAAGGCCGATCACGGCGTGCAGACCGTCGAGGAAGCCACCTGGGACTCGACCAACACCGTGTACGCCGGCATGGTCGACACGGTCACGCCGCAGCGCCTGGCCGACATGGCCACCCGCCTCGGCGTGCGGGCGAAGCTCGACCCCGTCTACTCCCTGGTGCTCGGCGTGGAGGAGGTGTCGGTGCTCGACATGGCCTCCGCCTACTCCACGTTCGCCGACCGCGGCCAGCACATCGAGCCGTACGTGATCACCCGCATCGAGGACGCCGACGGCGAGGTGATCTTCGACGCGGCGACCGAGGTGCAGCCCCAGCAGGTCATCAGCCAGGAGGTCGCCGACACCGTCACGACCGTGCTGCAGGGCGTGATCACCAAGGGCACGGGCACCCGAGCGCTGCTGAAGACCCCGTCGGCCGGCAAGACCGGCACCACCAACGACGCCAAGGACGCGTGGTTCACGGGCTACACGTGCAACCTCACGACCTCGGTCTGGATGGGATACGACACGCCCGCGGAGATGAAGTCCTACAAGGGCCAGACGGTGGCCGGTGGCACGTTCCCCGCCACCATCTGGCGGGACTTCATGAGCAAGGCCACCGCCGGCGACGCCGCCTGCAAGTACCCGCCCGAGGACGCGGGCACGAAGATCCTGAACAAGAACATGTCGCCGACCGCGGCCTCGACGACCGTGCCGAAGGGCTCGACGACCACGGCACCCAAGGGCTCGACCACGTCGTCCACCCCGGCGTCGTCGACGACGACCACCGCTCCTCGCCCGACCACCACGGCCGCTCCGACGCCGACGTCCACCCCGCCGGCGGGACCCGCCGGCCAGTAGCGCTCTCGTCAGCAGCTCAGCAGCTCAGCAGCTCTGCTGACAGCTCTGCCGACGGCCCTGTCCGCGGTGGGGCGGATCAGGCCCGGGCCACGTGCGGGTACTGGTCGCAGCACGTGGCGCACCAGTCCTCGTCCTCGTCGTCGACGGTGGTCGACGCGAGGTCCTCGATCGACTGCGGATCGGTCGGGGCCCCGTCGGGCAGAACCAGGTAGACGCGGTGGACGGGGACCGTCTCCTCGTCGTCTCGTCCGCAGCTCGTACACGTCGCCATCGCCGCACGGTACCGCTGCGATCGACCTCCGGGGTCGCCGCCCGGGAGGTCCTCAGGAACCCGTGTGGGATTCCTCACTCCCAGGCTTTCCCCGGGGGGTCCATGTGTCGTACCTTTCGCGGTGACGGCCGGCAGCCACGGGGCGCTGGACCTGACCAGGAGGTGGACGATGTCCTCCCACGAAGCGGTTCACCAGAACGTCCCTTCGACCGCAGCCGCCGTGACCGGCGCGCCGTCCCGACCGGCCCGGATCACCGTGCCGTGGATCCGGGCCCGCAAGGTGCACGCCGGCGCCGATCCCCTGGTGATGGTCACGGCGTACGACGCGCCGGGGGCCCGCATCGCCGATGACGCGGGGGTGGACATGATCCTGGTGGGGGACTCCCTCGCCATGGTCGTGCTCGGCTACGAGGACACCCTCTCGGTCACGGTCGACGACATGGCGCACCACGTGGCGGCCGTCGCTCGGGCCAAGCCGTCGTCGCTGGTCGTCGGCGACCTCCCGTGGATGAGCTACCACGTGTCGACCGAGGAGACGGTCCGCAACGCCGCGCAGCTCGTCCGGGCCGGGGCGCAGTGCGTGAAGCTCGAGGGCGGCCGCAAGCGCATCGCCATGATCGACGCCCTGATCGACGCCGAGATCCCGGTCATGGGCCACCTGGGTCTCACGCCGCAGTCCATGCACGCCATGGGCGGCTTCCGGGTCCAGGCCAAGGAGTCCGAGGCCGCCCTCGCCCTGGTGGCCGACGCCAAGGCGCTGGCCCACGCCGGCTGCTTCGCCATCGTGCTGGAAGGCGTGCCCGACGAGGTCGCTCGCATGGTCACCGAGGCGGTCGACGTGCCGACCATCGGCATCGGCGCCGGTCCGCACTGCGACGGTCAGGTGCTCGTGTACCACGACCTCCTGGGCCTGGAGGACCGCACGCCCGCCAAGTTCGTGCGCCGGTACGCGGACCTCAAGCAGGCGTCGGTCGCGGCCATGTCGGACTTCGTCGTCGACGTCCGGACCCGGGCCTTCCCGGACCACACCGAGACCTACCACCTCAACGCCGAGCAGGCCGAGGCCCTGTCGCTCTACGGGTCCGCCACTCTCGACTGAGGTCGCTCGGTCGGCGCCGTCACGACTCCGCTGTCACACCGCCGCGCGAGCGTGGGCGGCGACCCCACGGACGGGGCCGGCTGGCGGTGACCACGGGTGTGCCCACTACACTCGACCGGTCATGCAAGAGCCCGGTTTCCGGCCGGGTGCCCTGTCCTGCAGGTCGCAGGACCCTGAGGCCGTCGGGTCCAGGTCCAGAGGGAGGTACTCCACGTGCCCACACGCGCGTACGAACTGATGATCATCGTCGACCAGGACGTCGACGACGCCGCCAACCGGGCGGTCATCGCCCGGGTGACCGAGCTGGTCGAGGCCGACGGCGGCACCGTCCCCAAGGTCGACAACTGGGGCCGGCGACGCTTCGCCTACCCGATCAACCACAAGCAGGAGGGCGTCTACACCGTCCTCGAGATCGTCACCGAGGCCCCCAACCTCGACGAGACCGATCGCTTCCTCCGCCTGGCGGACGACGTCGTCCGCCACAAGCTGATCCGGCTGCCCGAGAAGGAAGCCGCCCGCCGCGGCCTCCTCACGGTCGCCGGCTGATCCAGGAGGAACGAACATGGCAGGCAACTACGTCGAGCTGATCGGCAACCTCACCCGCGACCCGGAGCTGCGGTTCATCCCCAGCGGTGCGGCCGTCGCCAACTTCGGCCTCGCGGTCAACCGCCGCTGGCGGAACCAGCAGAGCAACGAGTGGGAGGAAGAGGTCGCGTTCTTCGACATCGTGTGCTGGCGCGACCTCGCGGAGAACGTGAGCGAGTCGCTCACCAAGGGAACCCGCGTGATGGTCTCGGGTCGGCTGCAGCAGCGCAGCTGGGAGACCGACAACGGAGAGAAGCGCAACAAGGTCGAGGTCCTCGCCGACGAGGTCGGACCGAGCCTGCGTTGGGCGACCGCACAGGTCCAGAAGACGGAGCGTCGCGAGGGCGGTGGCGGCGGAGGCTTCGACTCCGCACCCATGCCGACCAGCGCGCCGCCCGCAGGTGGATACGACGACAACGAGGAGCCGTTCTGATGGCGAAGCCACAGCAGAAGCGGGGCAAGCCCAAGGACACGGGCCGCCGCGTCAAGAAGAAGGTGTCCATCCTCAACACGGAGCAGGTCGACTACATCGACTGGAAGGACGCCAACCTCCTTCGTCGCTTCATGTCGGACCGGGCCAAGATCCGCGCCCGTCGCGTGACCGGCAACGACACCAAGCAGCAGCGTGACGTGGCGATCGCCATCAAGAACGCCCGCGAGATGGCACTCCTGCCCTACACCAACCGCGTCACCACCCAGCGCGGTGGTCGTCGCGACCGCGACGGCGACGATCGTCGCGGTCCCCGTGGCGACCGTCCCGACCGTGGCGATCGCGGTGACCGTCCCGAGCGCGACGAGGCGGCTCCGGCCACCTCCGAGTTCGAGGGCATCGAGAACACCGGCGAGGAGATGGCCTCCGTGGCGGAGGGGAGCGAGTCGTGACCGACGTCAAGGTGATCCTGCGAGCCGACGTCTCCGGACTCGGCAAGCGGGGCGACATCGTCGAGGTCTCTAAGGGCTATGCCCGGAACTTCCTGTCGCCGCGAGCCCTGGCCTTCCCGGCCACCGACGGAGCCACCGCCCAGGCGGAGGCCATGCGTCGTTCACGTGACGTGAAGGACGCCAAGGACCGAGAGGGTGCGGAGGAGATCGCCAAGGTGCTCGTCGCCCGCACGATCGAGATCCCCGCCAAGGTCGGCTCCGGAGGTCGTCTCTTCGGTTCCGTGACCACCACCGAGGTGGCCGACGCGGTCCTCGAGCAGACGGGCATCGAGCTCGACCGCAAGGACCTGCAGATGGAGGAGCACATCAAGGAGCTGGGCACGCACCACGTCGTGGCCCGCCTCCACGCGGATGTGCAGTTCCCGATCACCGTCGAGGTGGTCGCGGGCTGAACGCCTCCGACGCTGCCGTCGGACGACGGCGGACCGTCCCACACGGGCCGGGCACCTTCGGGTGTCCGGCCCGTGTCGCGTTCGGCCCGACGCGCCGGATCGCCGCCGTGTCGGATCGCCGTCGTGTCGATCCCTGGGCGGACGCGACTCCGCCGCCGGCGGATCTCAGCGGGCCGCGTTCTCGATCCAGTCGCGGCTGGCCCGTCGGACCGGGAGCGGCAGCGTCCTCTCGAGCCGACGGTCCATGTCGGCGAGCGTCACCGACGCCAGCTCCTTGCGCCACGCACGCTCTGCCCGGTCCATGGCGGACGCGATCGAGCACCGACTCCTCGGACCGTCCTGCGGGACCGGCATGTTCCGGGTGATCTCCGTGCAGCGGAACATCGGGTCCCCGCCCTCGATCGCGTCGACGACGTCGAGCAGCGTGATCCGCTCCGGCGGTCGCGCCAGCCGGTATCCCCCGGTGCGCCCGGGCGTGGAGCTCACCAGCCCGGCGCGGGACATCCCCTGGAGCGCCTTGGCGAGGTACGCCGTCGGGACCCCGCAGTACTCGGCCATGCGCGCCGCCGGGAGCGACGCACCGGCCGGCAGGCCCGTCAGCATCGTCGCGGCGTGGAGCCCCCACTCGACCTGGTCACCCAACTTCATTTGCGGACATCCTGAATCCGGATATATTTGATCCACGTATCCTATCCGGAGGAACCCATGACGGACACGACGACGACCCAGGAGCGCTTCTCGATCCGGTTCGCTCGCGACCGCGCCGGCTACGACGCCATGACCGCCCTGTCGAAGGCGGGCACGGCGGGGCTGGAGCCGTTGCTCCTGGAGCTGGTCACGACACGGGCGAGCCAGCTGAACGGCTGCGCCTACTGCTTGGACATGCACACCAAGGACGCTCGAGCGCTGGGAGAGACCGACGAGCGCCTCGACGGACTGGCCGCCTGGCGGGAGCTCCCCTGGTACAGCGATCGGGAGCGGGCCGCCCTCGCACTGACCGAGGCGGTGACCCGGCTCTCCGAGGGTCACCCCTCGGCCGACGTCGTCGAGGAGGTCGGCCGGCACTTCGACGAGGCCGAGGCCACCTCGCTGCTGTACGCCATCGTGGCGATCAACGCCTGGAACCGACTCGCCGTGGTCGGCTCGGGTGCCGAGCCGGGCACCTACCGCGTGCCCGGCTGACCGGCCGGGACCCGACCGGTGGTCGGGTCCTCGTCCGCCGGTCCGCAGCGTCACACCGCGTCGCTAGGTTCCGCGTCCATGCCGACGCCCCACGCCTCCGTCCCGGACGACATCGCTGTCCGCGTCGCGGCCGGGCGGGCCCGGGGAGCGTGTGGACAGAGGTGGATGACCGAGCGGTCGTCCACGGCTTCTCCACAGTCCAATCCCCTGAACTATCGGGGTCGTCCCCTAGATGCCCACAGGCGTCCCGGCGGAGGATGACCGCAGATGTCCGAGCTGTCCCAGTCCCCCGACGAACCGGTCATCCGTGCCCGTGTCCCACCCCACAGCATCGACGCCGAGCAGTCCTTGCTCGGCGCCATGCTCCTGTCCGAGCACGCCATCTCGGCCGTCGCCAACATCGTCACCGAGGACGATTTCTACAAGCCGGCCCACCGGCACGTGTTCGCCGCCATCCAGGCCCTCTACGGCGCCGGTCAGGGCGTGGACCCCGTCACCGTCGCCGACGAGCTGCAGACCGCCGGGGTCCTCGAGGTGGTCGGCGGTCCCGCCACGCTCGTGTCGCTCCAGGCCCGCACCCCGGCGATCACCAACGCCGAGCACTACGCCCGGATCGTCGAGGAGAAGGCTCTCCTGCGTCGCCTGATCTCGACCGCCAACGAGGTCGCGGAGCTGGGCTACCAGCCGCTCGACGACATCGAGAAGACGGTGGACACCGCGGAGAGCCTGATGTTCGCCGTGGCGCAGCGACGCAACGCCGACACGATGCAGGAGCTGTCGCCGCTGCTCGACCGCAGCCTCGAGCAGCTCGAGATGCTCTACGAGCGCGGGGACGCCATCACCGGCACCCCGTCGGGCTACACGGACCTGGACAACATGCTCGCCGGCCTCCAGCCCGGGGCGCTGATCGTGGTCGGGGCCCGACCCGCGATGGGCAAGTGCCTGGCGTGGGACACCGAGCTGGTCGATCCCGACACCGGTCGCATGATCACCATGGAGCGCGCCCACCTGGAGGGCTCCATGGGCGCCGGACCGGCGGTGTTCGCCCTCGACGACCGGCTCCGTCTGACCACCCGTGTCCCGTCGGACCACATCGACGACGGCGTCAAGCCGGTCGTGCGCGTCACCACGGCGCTCGGGCGGTCCATCCGCTGCACGTGGACCCATCCGTTCCGCACGGTCGAAGGGTGGCGTCCACTGGCCGAGCTCGCCGTCGGCGAGCGGATCGCCGCGCCGCGTCGCCTCCCGGTGTTCGGCCGCCGCAAGGTGACCGACGCCCGGGTGAGGGAGCTGGCGGACCTGGTCGCCAACTCCGCCGATCCCGCCGAGCGCGTCCCCGGCGACGTCTTCGAGCTGCCGCAGCGGTCCCTCGCTCTGTTCCTCGAGCACCTGGTCGGCTCGTCCGGCTGGGCGTCGGTCGTCAACGATCCCGGCGGGGCACGCAGCGAGATCGGCCTGTCCACGGCCTCGGAGCAGGTGGCCCGGGGCGTGCAGCACCTGCTGCTGCGCTTCGGGGTGGTGGCCGCGGTCCGGAGCTCGGGCGAGGTGTGGGACGTGGTCGTGCGCCATCGACCGTCCCTCCGATCGCTGGTCGAGAACGTCCTGACCGGCGTCGCCGCCCCGGCGTTGCGCGCCGCGGCCGCGGAGGTGCGACGCGAGGCGACGGTCCCGGTGGTGGTGGGAGCCGCTCCCCGGTCGCAGCTGCCGGAGACGGGCGCGCCGGCGGGCTCGTTCACCGGCGAGCTGGCCGAGCTCGGCCTCGAGGAGCTGGCCGCGTCCGACGTCTGGTGGGACCGCATCGTGTCCATCGAGCCCGACGGCGTGGACCAGGTGTACGACCTGACGGTCCCGGGCGAGCACAACTTCGTGGCCGCCGACCTGTTCGTCCACAACACGGCGTTCGCTCTCGGGATCGCCGGTCACGCCGCAGTCCGGGAGAACCTCCCGGTGCTCTTCTTCTCCCTGGAGATGGGCCACCTCGAGCTGACGCAGCGCCTGATCGCGGCCGAGGCGCGCGTGGACTCCGGCAAGCTCCGCACCGGCCGCCTCACCGACGCGGACTGGACCAAGATCACCAAGGCCATGGGTCGCCTGGGCGAGGGCACGCTGTGGATCGACGACAACCCGGCGCTGACCGTCATGGAGATCCGGGCCAAGGCGCGTCGCCTGCAGGACCGTCTCGGGACGCCGCTCGGGCTCATCGTCGTGGACTACCTGCAGCTCATGTCGGGCCGCAGCTCGGCCGAGAGCCGCCAGGTCGAGGTCGCGGAGATCTCCCGAGGGCTCAAGGTCCTCGCCCGCGAGCTCGGTTGTCCGGTCATGGCCCTCTCCCAGCTGTCCCGCCAGCTGGAGCTCCGGGCCGACAAGCGGCCGATGCTCGCCGATCTCCGGGAGTCGGGCTGCATGACGGCCGAGACCCGTCTGCTGCGCGCCGACACCAACCAGGAGGTCACCTTCGGTGAGCTGGTGCGCACCGGCGAGCGGGACGTGCCGGTGTGGAGCCTTGACGACGACTGGAAGATGGTGCCCGCCGTCCTCACGCACGCCTTCCCGAGCGGCACCAAGCCGACCTTCCGCCTGGAGCTGGCGTCGGGTCGCCGGGTCGACGCCACCGCCAACCACCCCTTCCGCACCGTGGCGGGGTGGAAGCGCCTCGACGAGCTGGCTCCCGGCTCCCGCATCGCCGTGCCCCGCCGGATCGGCGCTCCCGAGCAGGTGGCCGCGCTCACGGTGGATCGTGCGGCGGAGCTCGCCGCGACGGCCGCCGCGACCCGGTCCGTCCCGGCGGAGATCGACGCCGCGTCCGACGAGGTGCTCGCGGCGTTCCTGGCCGAGCTGTTCGCCCGAATCGGCTTCCTCGGCGTCGGGCAGCTGCGCGGACGCGCCCTCGTCAGGCTGATGGCCACGAGCTCGTCGCGACGGATGATCGACGACGTCCAACGGCTGCTGCTGCGCTTCGGCGTGCAGTCGCGCATCACCGACGTCGGCACCAAGCGCTCGCGCTGGAGGGTGTGGATCCACGGCGCGGACCAGCAGCGGGCGTTCCTCACCCGCATCGGGGTCGCCGGCGAGAGGGGCGCGGCGGTCCCCGACGCCCTGGCCGCGCTGGACGAGGTGACGTCCAACCCCAACGTGGACACCGTGCCGTGCGAGGTCCGGGACCTGGTCGTGACCGAGCTGGCCCGCATGGAGATGAGCCAGCGCGACCTCGCCGCCGCGCTGGGGGAGTCGTACTGCGGCGGCTACCTGCTCGGGACCGAGGCACGGCCACGTGCGACGAGCCGGGATCGCCTGGCCCGCATCGCCGAGGCGACCGACAGCAAGGCGCTCGCGTCGATCGCCGAGTCCGACGTCCTGTGGGACGAGGTCGTGTCGATCGAGGCGCTCGGCGAGCAGCCGACGTTCGACGCCACCGTCCTCGGCACCCACAACTTCGTGGCCGACGGGGTGATCGCCCACAACTCGATCGAGCAGGATGCGGACGTCGTCATGTTCCTGTACCGCGACGAGGTGTACCACCCCGACACCCAGGACAAGGACATGGCCGAGGTGATCGTGGCCAAGCACCGCGCCGGGCGCACGGGCGTCGCCCGGCTCGTGTTCCTGGACTACTGCACGCTGTTCGCGAACATGGCCCGCACCGACTGAGCTCCGTCCACCGGCAGCACCTCGGCGGCCCGGGACGCGCGAGCGACCGCCGGCACCGTCATCCCAGGCCGAGCGCGTCCGGTCGGGACGACACCGACCGGTACGGCGCCGGCATCGCATCGTCGACGGCCGCGTCGAGCAGGTCCGACAGCCGCCCGATGGCGGCTCGGTGCTCCTCGGCAGCGAGGTCGTCGAGGTGGGCGTACGCGGCGCGGAGCGCTCGCACGACCTGAGGGGCGTCCGCCCCGTAGCGGGTCACCTCGGTGAACGCGAGCACGGCCAGGCGCTCGAAGCCGTCCTGGTCCATCCACACCCGCACCACGTCGTCGGTGTCGGTGAACCACGGAGTGGGATCGGGCCGGCCGACCACCCGGGCGAGCAGGTCGGTCATGCGGTGGATCGCCTGCACCGCGGTGGTCGGGTCGTTCACCGCGGGCGACAGAGCGCGCGACGCGGCGTCGACGAGCTGTCGGATCCCGAACGCCGTGTCCTGGCGTTGGGTCCGCTCACCTCCGGTGACCAGGTGGCGCTCGACGGACCTCGTGACGGTCTCGTCGCCGTGGTGGACGCTGGCGATGCGCACGCCCCACCCCAGGTGGTCTCCGACCCTGACGTGCATCTCGATCCACGTGCGATCGCCGGTCCGCGCCGCCATCGACGCCAGCCCCGCGAGGTCGGCCGCCTGGATCGAGGACGGCCGACCGGAGTGCCGCAGCACCTGGGGATCCGGGTCCGGCGTGGGCGCCTCGGCGGCGACGGTCGCCGCCGCGATCGGCAGCTCGACGTCGAGCACGTCGTGGGCCTCCTTGCTGATGGACAGGAACAGGTACTGCACCCGCAACAGGCGGACGATGCGGTGGAAGAACACGACGAACATCGCCACGGTGGCGAGCAGCAGCACGTACATCAGCGTCAGGGTCAGCACCGGTGCCCGCACGGAGCTCGCGGCGCCCGATCCCGCCAGGGCGTTGAGGCTGACGACGAAGGTCGAGAGGAACACGGCGAGGGCGGCCTGGGTGACCCGGGACCGCACGAACACCCGCACGACGCGTGGCGAGTACTGCGAGCTGGCGAGCTGCACGGCGACGAGCGTGGTCGAGAAGACGACGGCGAGGAACGTCAGCATCCCGGCGGTCGCCGTCGCAGCGACGGTGGCCATGGTCTCGGGGTCGGACTCCGGCAGCAGCGCCGGCGCCGCGGACAGGTCGAGGTGTCCGTCCAGGGCGAGCAGGGACCGCGACACCGCGTACGCGACGACGGCGGTGCATGTCGGGAGGAACCACAGGCTCGACGCCACCTGGTCGTCGAAGCGCAACCACCAGATCGACATCGGGGCCGGCCGGCTGGCCCGGACCTGCGGACCGCTCATCGCCCTCTCCCTGCGGTGTCATCGGACCCGGCCGGGCCCATCGAGCTCTGCGGATCGTAGAGGGAGCGACGTGCGTGGAGGTGGGAGAGGAGTGGTCCGGTCGGGAGGCAGAGGCAAGGGGCCCCGTCGCTACAGTGGACCGATGGGATTGCGGGCAGCGTTCGTCCGGATGCTCTCGCGAGAGGCCGAGGATCCTGTCGACCCCGACGAACTGGTCGAGCTGGTCACGGTTCCGCACTTCGAGGGCCAGTTGGTGGTGGCCGAGATGCGGGTGAACGGCATCGACGCGATCGCGACCGATGAGCTCAACATGGTGACGAGGACGGCGACCGATGCGCGGATCTCCGTGCGGCGGGCGGACCTGGACGCCGCCCGTTCGGTGCTGCAGGACCGCTTCAGCCACGAGGTCGAGACGGACTCCTGACGTCGTCTGCCCTCGGCCCGCCCCGGGCGCCCGGTCACGCCCGTCGAGCTTCAGATCGACGAGGTCGGAGACCCGGGTGAGGCGGGAGAGCTCGGCGTCGGGACCCCGGCGAGCGAGCGGCACGTCGCGGCGGTGGCGTCGTCGTAGGGGAACCACGTCTCGATGCGCAGGCGTTCCACCGCGACGTTCTGCGGTGCCTGGAACGAGGTCACCGTCACCACGAAGCGCAGGTCGCTCTCCGGCCCGCGGAGGTGGAGCACCATCACCGGCTCGGACGGGACCTGCAGGTCGACCGACCGCCAGTCCGGGTCCACCGTGGGAATCGCGAGGAGCTCGTCGAGGAGGGTGCGCAGGGCACCGTCGTCGGGGTCGTCCAGCACCTCGCGCTGGATCCGCCACAGCAGCTGCGGCCCGATCTGGTCGAAGTTGACGACGTGGGGTCGCGCCCCGTCGGGATCGAACGTCAGCCGGGCGAGGTTCATGTCGGCCGCGGCCGCTGCGGCGGCCTCGCCGAGGACCGACACGAGCACCGTCGTCGCCCCGACGTTGAGGTCGCGGACCCTGTACGTGGGGTCGACCACGATCAGGGGGAACGGCTCGTGGTGGGCCTTCATCAACTCGAGCGCATCGGTCACGGGGGCCGGCAGGTCGTCGTCGGAGTCGTCGAAGCGCTCGTCGTGGCCGGCCGCCCGGAGCATCGCGTTGGTGTGCCGGAGCGGGACGCCCATGGCCCGGCACAGCGTCAGGACCATCTCGGCGCTGGGCCGTGCCCGGCCGGTCTCGAGGAAGCTGATGTGGCAGGCGGAGACCTCGGCGGTCGAGGCGAGGTCGAGCTGGCTCATGCCCCGCTGGTGCCTCCAGTGGCGCATCAGGGCGGGGTAGAGACCGGCGCGGAGCTCGGGGGACGACGTGTCCTGGGCCATTCGTCGAACCTCCTCGTGGTCCAGACCCGACCCTACGGGCGGCGCGCCGGCCCGGCACCTACCTCATCGGGTCGTTGCGAGGGCGCTCCACCGACCTCATCGTGGGCGTCGGCCGGCCGAGCGGCCCGGATCCCGGAGGTGGGTGTGATGGCGAGCGATGTCGAGGTGTCCCAGCTGTTCCGGGCGGCGCCCGACCGCATGGTGGAGGTCGCCGGCGGCACGGCTGCGGCCGTGCGCAGCATCGGCACCGGCCCCGATGTCCTGTTCGTCCATGGATGGCCTGTGAGCGGGGCGACGTTCCGGCGCGTCCTGCCGCTCCTCGCCGGTCGGGCCCGCTGCCATGTGGTGGACCTCCCTGGCGCGGGATCGAGCCGGTTCGGACCGGGCTCCCCTCTGTCGGTCGACCTCCACATCCGGTCGGTGCGACGCGTGGTGGACGAGCTCGAGCTCGACGACGTCGCGGTCGTCGGCCACGACAGCGGCGGCCTGGTCGCCCGGCATGCCCTGGCGGGCGACCCGAGGGTGCGTGCTGTCGGGCTGATCGACACGGAGCCGTCGCCCGACATCGGGTGGCGCTTCAGATCGTTTCTCCGCGGATCCCGACTCCCCGGCTTCGGACCGACCCTCGGCTGGCTCGCAGGCCACCGACGACTGCGTCGCCACCCGCTGGTGCTCGGCGGTGCGTTCCACGACCGCGACCTGCTCGACGGCGACTTCGACGACCTCTTCCTCCGACCCCTGCACGACGACCGCCTGCGACGGGACGCCGCGGTGCGGATCATCCGGAGCTTCCGATCGTCGTTCCTGAGCGAGCTCCCCGCCCTGCATCGGCGGATCGAGGTCCCGGTCCACCTCGTGTGGGGCGAGCACGACGTCTTCTTCCCCGTCGCCGATGCCGAGGCGATGGTGGAGACGTTCCCGGACGCCACCCTCAGCGTCGTCCGCGGGGCGGGCCTCTTCTCCCACGAGGAGCGGCCTCGGGAGGTCGCCGAGGCACTCGGTCGCGTGGCCGCACGCTGACTACCGTGACCGTGTGGACGGCGTCCTGTTCGAGTTCGGGGACGTGACGGTGCGCCGCGACGGCCACACGTTGCTGGACCGCGTCGACGCGAGGGTGTCGGACCACGGAATCACCGTGATCGTCGGCCCGTCGGGTGCCGGCAAGTCCACGTTCCTGCGGCTGTGCAACCGGCTCGACGTCCCGACCGAGGGCACCGTGCGCTTCTGCGGCGCCGACCTGGCGAGCCTGGACCCCCGCGAACTCCGCCGACGGGTCGCCATGGTGTTCCAGCGTCCCGTCATCCTGCCGGGAACCGTCGCGGCCAACGTGGGCGAGGGCGACCCGGCCGCGACGGGTGCCCGGATCGACGACGTGCTGGACCGCGTCGGCCTGGCCGGTGCCGCCGACAGGGATGCGCACTCGCTCTCGGGCGGGGAGGCGCAACGGATGTGCGTGGCCCGCACTCTGCTGGCCCGACCGGAGTGCGTGCTGTTCGACGAGCCGACGAGCTCGCTCGACCGCGCCTCGCGCGAGGTGATCGAACTGATCGCCCAGGACCTCGCCGCCGACGGCGTCCCGAGCGTGTGGGTGACCCACGACCTCGACCAGATGCGCCGCCTGGCCCACCGCCTGGTCGTCCTCGTCGACGGGCGCGTGCTCCAGCAGGGCGGAGCCGCAGATGTGCTGGACTCGCCGGTGGCCGCTGTCTCAAAGTTCCTGTCCGGAGGTGGATCCTGAACCCGGTCGACATCTCCCCGTGGGGCGTCGTCGCCTCGCTCAGCCTGATCGCCGTGGCGATCGCGCTGTCACGCGTCGATCACCTGGGCCTCGGCAGGGCGATCAGCTGGGCCGCGACGAGGGCGATCCTCCAGATGCTCGTGATCGGCGCCGCTCTCGGTCTGGTGCTCGCGGACGATGCGCCGTTGTGGTGGTCCTGGCTGTGGGTGGTCGGGATGGTCACGGTCGGGGCGATCACCGCTGCGGCACGGTCCGACGGCGTTCCCGGCGTCTTCGCTGTGACCTGGTTCGCTCTGGCGCTCGCCGAGGGGCTGAGCCTCGCCGTCGTCTTCGGGTTCGGGATCTTCCCGCTGGAACCGCGGACGTTGGTCCCGACCGCCGGCATGCTCCTCGGGAACTGCATCGGGGCCACGGTGCTGGCGGTCAGGCGGACCTCGACGGAGATCCGGGAGCATCGTGACCAGATCGAGCTGCGCCTCTCACTGGGGCGGTCCGGGCGCGACGCTCTGCGCCCCCACCTGGCGGAAGCCATGCGGACCGCAGTGACGCCGCAGATCGAGCAGACCAAGATCGTCGGGATCATCGCCCTCCCCGGGACGATGACCGGACTGCTCCTCGCTGGCGTGGCGCCGATGGACGCCGTGCTCATCCAGACCGTCGTGATGTTCCTCATCCTCGGCTCGGTCGCGGTGACGTCGGTCGTGGTCGGCCACGGGGTCGCCGGCCGGTTCATCACGCCGGACCAGCGTCTGGTGATCGACGCGAACGTCGCCGGAACGCCGTGACGTCGTCGGCCGCCAATCCTCCTCGTCCTCCCGCGGACCTCGACGACGCCCTGGCGCGCATCCGCGAGAGCGGCGGTCGCGTGACGCGTGCCAAGCGCGAGGTCGCGACGCTCCTCTTCGACGGCGACACCCCTGCGACCGCCGACGACATCAGCGAGCGATCGGGGTTGGAGCAGTCGGTCGTCTATCGGACGCTCTCGCAGTTCGAGGAGCTCGGCATCGCGGAGCACGTCCACGTCGGTCACGGCCGGGCGGTCTATCGCCGGCGCGGCCTCGGCACGGTGCCCGTGACCTGCATGGTGTGCGGACGCACCGTCGATCTGGACCCCGTCGACGTCCGCGCCTTCTCCCGGAAGGTGGCCGAGCGGACAGGGATCGCCCTCGACCTGGTGCACTTCCCGCTGTCGGGTCGGTGCGCGGACTGCGCCGCGGCGCACTGACTCGTCACGTCCGTGTGAACGCTACTGCGACTTCGTTGCGATAGAGGTCGTCCCCACCTACAGTGCCGGCTCGTCGCCGACGCCGGAGGGGCAGATGCTCATCGCCATGCACGCCCCCGACGGCTTCCTGGAGCCGGGTGTGGCCCTCGCCACCGGCCTCATCAGCGCCGTCGTGATCGGGCTCGCGCTCTGGCACGCGTCGCGGGAGCTCGACGAGCGCCAGGTCCCGCTCGCCGGGATCTCCGCCGCGTTCATCTTCGCGGCGCAGATGTTCAACTTCCCGGTGGCGTCGGGCACGACCGGACACCTCCTCGGCGGTGCGTTGGCGGCCGTCCTGCTCGGCCCGTGGGTCGGCGCCCTCGTGGTCGCGATCGTGGTGATCGTCCAGGCCCTGCTGTTCGCCGACGGCGGCATCACCGCGCTCGGGTACAACGTCCTCAACATGGCGATCGTGCCGGCCTTCGCCGGTTGGGCGCTCTTCCTCCTCTTCCGGAAGGTCCTGCCCAGGTCGCGGGCCGGCGTGACCGGCGCCGCGGGCCTGGCGTGCGGCACGTCGGTCGTGCTGGCGGCGACGGCGTTCTCTCTCGAGTGGTTGTTCGGCGCCAGCGCCCCGATCCCCTTCGACACCGTGTTCGGGGCGATGGTCGGGGTCCATGCCCTCATCGGCATCGGCGAAGGCGTGCTCAGCGCTCTCGTGGTGGCCGCCGTCATGGCCACCCGCCCCGACCTGGTGGCCGGCGCCCGGGACCTCACCCCCGAGGAGCTGGGCGACCGCCGCCCCGTGGGAGCCCGGACCTTCGTCCTCGGCGGCGTGATCGCGGCGGTGTTCTTCGCCGTGGTCGTCAGCCAGTTCGCGTTCGACGATCCCGACGGACTGGAGCGCGTGGCCGAGGACGAGGGCTTCATCGACAGCGGGCAGGACCACGCCATCGCCGACAGCCCCTTCGCCGACTACGCCACGCGCGGGATCGGCAACGAGCAGCTGAGCCTCGCGGTCGCCGGTCTCGCCGGCGTCGCGGTCACCCTGCTCGTGGGGTACGGCATCGCCAGCGGCTCGCGACGGCTCCACACGTCGGGCTCCCGCGCTCCGACGTGATCCACCTGCATCTGCGACCGTGAGGGACGGTCGATGACGGGCTCCCACCGGGCGGACGTGCACGGTCTCCTGGTCGACCGCCGTTCGCCCGTCCGCGCTCTGTCGGCGGAGGCCGAGCTCGTCGGACTGGTCCTCTTCGTCGTGCTCGTCGCGCTGACCCCACGTCGCGCGGTCGGTGCGTTCGTGGTCGACGGGGCGGTCGTGGTCGCCGTCCTGGTGCTGGCCCGCCTCCCGGCCCGGACGGTGGCCGCACGCCTCGCCGTCATCGGCCCGTTCGTGCTCGGGGCGTTCGCCATCCCGCTGGTGGCCCACACCCCGCCGGGCAGCGAGGTGGTCGACCTCGCCGGACGGCAGGTGTCCGTCGACGCCCTCTGGGCCACGTGGAACATCGTCGCCAAGGCGACCCTCGGAGCGGCGGCGGCCATCGTCGTGACCGCGACGACCCCGATCCCGGAGCTGCTCGCGGCCATGGCCAGGTTGCGGGTTCCCGCCGTGCTGGTGGCGGTCGTGTCCTCGATGCTCCGCTACATGGACACCCTGACCGACCAGCTCGGTCGGATGCGACGGGCCATGACCGCCCGCGGCCACGACCCACGCTGGCTGTGGCAGGTCGGCCCGATCGCCTCGTCCGTCGGCGTGCTGTTCGTCCGCTCCTACGAGCGCGGCGAGCGCGTGCACCTGGCCATGGCGGCCCGCGGCTCCACCGGCCGACCCCTGCCCGACGAGACGCCTGGCGCCACGCCGTCGGAGTGGTCGGCCGCGCTCCTCCCGGCAGCGGTGGCGCTCGCCGGGCTCGCGACGTGGTGGCTCCTCCGATGAGCGTCACCCCGCCTCGAGACGCCGCGACCCTGGAGGTCGACGGGCTGGGCTTCACCTACCCGGGCTCCGACCGTCGCGTCCTGGACGGGCTGGCGCTGCGGGTCGACCCGGGGGAGCGGGTCGCGCTGCTCGGCCCGAACGGGTCGGGCAAGACCACGTTCGTGCTGCACCTCAACGGGCTGATCCCGACGCAGCGCGGACGGATCGTCGTCGGCGGCCTCCCGGTCGTCGACGAGAACCTGGCCGAGGTGCGCCGACGGGTCGGGATGGTGTTCCAGGATCCCGACGACCAGCTGTTCATGCACACGGTGCGCGACGACGTCGCGTTCGGGCCCTCCAACCTCGGCCTCCGTGGCGACGAGCGCGACCGGCGGGTCGACGGCGCTCTGGCCGCGGTCGGAGCCGGCGAGCTCGCCGATCGGAACCCGCACCACCTCAGCGGCGGAGAGCGACGCCGGGCCGCCATCGCGACCGTGCTGTCGATGGCTCCCGAGCTCCTGGTGCTCGACGAGCCCACCTCCGGTCTGGATCCGGTCGGGCGACGTGAGCTGGCCGAGCTCCTCGTCGGACTCGGGGCGACGCAGCTGGTCGTCACGCACGACCTGCCCTTCGCCCTGGCGACGTGTCCCCGCTCGGTCATCCTCGACGACGGGAGGGTCGTCGCCGACGCACCGACCCGGGACCTGTTGGCCGAGACCGACCTCCTCGGCCGACACGGCCTGGAGCTCCCGTTTGGCTACCGGTTGGAGCCTCGGGAGCCCTGAAGGCCGCGGGGTTCGCCGTCGCCGTCCAATGGTCGTCGACGGTTCAGTCGTCGTTGACGTCTCGTTCACCGCAGCGACGGATCGGTTCCGTACGGTCCGCGGCGAGCCCGACCGCCCGAGGTCGGGACGTGGCGACGTCCCGCCGGGTGCGGGGAGCGAAGGGGTGCTCGATGAAGCTGAAGGACCTGGGCCGGAGGGCGGCCCTCGGAGCGGTCGGCATGGCGACGGTCGCACTCGTCGCCGTCGCATGCGTGCCGGAGGTGCCCGCACCGACGACCACCACCACGGAGTCGACGTCCACGACGTCCACGGTCGCTCCCGTCACGACGCTGCGGATCAACGAGGTCGAGTCGAGCGGTGGCACGCCGGGTGACTGGGTGGAGCTCGTGAACACCGGAGCGTCGGCCGTCGACATCTCGGGCTTCTCGGTGCTCGACAACGACGACGCGCACGCGCCCTCGGTGATCCCGGCCGGCACCACCGTCGCGGCCGGCGGCTACTACGTGGTCGAGGAGTCGGCGCTGGGCTTCGGCCTGGGCGGCGCGGACTCGGTCCGGCTCTTCGATCCGACCGGAGCGCTGTACGAGACCTACAGCTGGACCGCCCACGCTCCGACCACCTACGGGCGCTGCCCCGACGGCACCGATTCCTTCTCGACGACGACGTCGACGACGAAGGGCGCGGCGAACGACTGCGCGGTCCGCGTGAGGATCAACGAGGTCGAGTCGAGCGGCGGCTCTCCCGGTGACTGGATCGAGCTGTACAACGGGGGCGGCGCTCCCGCGGACATCTCCGGCTGGACCGTCCTCGACAACGACGACGCCCACACGCCGTCGGTGATCCCGGCAGCGACGACGATCGCAGCGGGCGGCTACTACGTGGTGGAGGAGGCGGCCCTGGGCTTCGGCCTGGGCGGCGCGGACTCGGCCCGCCTGTTCGACGCGACCGGGGCGGTCGTCGACTCGTACTCGTGGACCGCGCACGCGTCGACCACCTACGGGCGCTGTCCGAACGGCAGCGGACCGTTCACCACCACCTCGGCGTCGACCAAGGGCGCGACCAACTCCTGCCCGGGTGACCTGGTCACCGTGGCCTGGCCCGGCGGCGCCTCGGTGGCGACGGCGGATCCCACCGGCGTGCTCGGCGGCAACATGAGCGGCCTGGCCTACGAGGGCTCCGGCAGCTCGGCTCCCGGCGTGCTGTGGGCGGTCAAGAACGGTCCCGGCACGCTGCACCGACTGGTGTCGAGCGGCGGCACCTGGTCTCCGGACACCGCTGGGGACTGGGGCGCCGGCAAGGCGCTGCGCTACCCGGATGGCACCGGCGACCCCGACGCCGAGGGAGTCACGTTCGCCGACGGCGGGTCCGCTGCCGGCATCTTCGTGGCCACCGAGCGCAACAACTCCAACAGCGGCGTGAGCCGCAACGCCGTGCTCCGGTTCGACCCGTCGGCGACGGGGACCACCCTGTCGGCGACCCACCAGTGGGACCTGACCGCGGACCTGCCCGTCGTCGGACCCAACCTGGGGATGGAGGCCATCACCTGGATCCCCGACGCCGACCTCGTGGCCAGGGGCTTCAAGGACCAGAGCACCGGCGTCGCCTACGACCCGGCGAGCTACCCGGACCACGGCACGGGGCTGTTCTTCGTCGGCCTCGAGGCCAACGGCACGGTCTACGCCTACGCCCTGGACCAGGCCGGGACCACCTTCCACCGGGTGGCCACGATCGCCACCGGCTTCGTCGGCGTCATGGACCTCAGCTACGACGGCGACCTGGACGACCTCTGGGCGATCTGCGACGACGGGTGCCAGGGTCGCTCCACCATCCTCGCCGTGAACGGATCCGGGGCGTTCGCCCCGACCTCGGTCTTCGATCGGCCGACGGCCATGGCGAACCTCAACAACGAGGGGTTCGCGATCGCCTCCGCCACCGAGTGCTCGGGCGGGGTCAAGCCCGTGTTCTGGGCCGACGACAGCGCCACCGGGGGCAACGCGATCCGCACCGGCACCCTGTCCTGCACGAGCCCGCTGCCGTAGCGCTCACCCGCCTCGTTCCCGTGAGGTGACCCGATCGGGTCACCTCACGGGAGCAGAGCTCGCACGGCGGTCCTACAGATCGAGGTCGTCGCGGGGCCGGAACCGCTCCCAGCCACCGGTGGGCCCGTCGGGGTCGCCATCGTCGCGGCTCCCGTCCGTACCTTCGGGTCCATCGGCCGGTCCGGTGGCGTCGTCGGGCCGCTCTGGCAGCGAGGCCTCCGGCGTCGACGGAACCGCGGGGCCGTGGTCATGGCCGTGCGAGTGCCCCGCCATCGCGTGGGCCGGCGTCACGACGACGGCTGCGAGCGCCGTGGTGATCGGGACCGACAGCACCAGACCGATGGAGCCGACCATCATCCGCACGATCTCGACGGCGACCAGCTCTCCGGTGATCAGGCGGCTCGTGGGGGCGAAGCCCTCGGCGAAGAACAGCAGGAGCGGGAGGGCGGCGCCCGCGTAGGCCAGGATCAGGGTGTTCACGGTCGACGCGATGTGGTCGCGGCCGATGTGGAGCGCCTCGGAGTAGAGGGCCCGACGACCGATGTCGGGGCGGGCCCGCAGGAGCGCCTGGACGGCAGACACCTGGGTGACCGTCACGTCGTCCAGGACGCCGAGCGCTCCCACGATCATGCCGGCGATCAGGAGTCCCCGGAGGTCGAGGTCCGAGGCGGTGATCCGCAGTGTCTGGGCGGTGTCGTCGCCCAGGCCGGTCAGGTGGGTGGTGGCCGACACGACGACCGAGAGCAGGGCGATGATCAGGAGGGAGACGAGGGTGCCCGCGAGGGCGACGGTGGTGGGCACGTTGAGGCCGTGGGCCAGGTACAGCGCCAGGAACGCGATGACGACGGTGCCGACGAGCGCGACGGGCAGAGCGGGTTGGTCCCTGAGCAAGGCCGGGACGATGAACAGCACGAGCACCGCCGCGCTCGCGGCCAGCCCCACGAGGGCCCGGAGCCCGCGCAGGCGCCCGAAGGCGACGACCACGATCACGAACAGCACCGTGAGCGCGACGAGCGGGGTGCCGCGCTGGAAGTCGACGAACGTGTAGCGCGTCTCCTCGACCGTCGAGCCCGTGTCGAGGAGCACCACCCGGTCGCCCTCGTGCAGCTCGGGCACCTCGAGCTGGGTGTCCATGACCACGAAGGTCGACACGCGGCCGTCCTGCTCGCCCGAGGTGAGCTCCATGGTGACGACCCGGCATCCGGACAGGGCTCCGGGGACCTCCACCGAGTCGCAGTCGCCCCTCTCGACGGAGCGGACCGTGGCGTCGACGAACGTGCTGGGGCGGACCCCGAGATCAGGCGCCTCGCCGCGGGGCCAGAGCACCACCATCCCCGCCACGGCAAGCACCGCCACGGCGATCACCGTGCCCCGCAGCCACGCGATCGCCCGCTCGGTCCGCATCCCGGTCACCGTAGGTCACGCGACCGCGGAGGAGATCCGACCGTTCCGGTGCTGACTTCTCGTCAGAATCGGGGTCCCGGCGGCTCAGCGGTAGCGGAGGACGCCGCGGATGTTGCGGCCGCCGAGCATGTCGGCGAAGCCCTCGTTGATCTCGTCGAGGGAGTACTCCTTGGTGACCATCCCGGCCAGGTCCAGCTGACCGCTGCGGTACAGGTGCATCAGCCGGGGGATGTCGGAGTGCGGGTTGGCCGAGCCGAAGATCGTGCCGACCAGCTGCTTCTCCATGAGCGTGAGATCGCAGAGCGAGATGTTGATCTGGCCCTCGTCGGCGGGATGGATGTTGGTCACTACGACCCGGCCGCGCTTGGCGGCGAGCGTCATGATCGGGGCGATCTGCTCGCCCTCGCCGACGCCGACAGCGCAGACGACCTTGTCGCACATGCGGCCCCAGGTGATCTCCTGGATGAGGTCGAACGCCTCGCCGATGCTGGCCGCGGTGTGGGTGGCGCCCATCTTGAGGGCCTGCTCGCGCTTGAACTCGACCGGGTCGATGGCGACGATCTGGCGCGCTCCGGCGAGCTTGGCGCCCTGGACGGCGGCCATGCCGATGCCGCCCACGCCGATCACGGCGACGTTGTCGCCGGGCTTCACCTCGGCGGCGTAGACCGACGATCCCCACCCGGTGGTGACGCCGCAGCCGACCAGGCAGGCCAGCTCGAGGGGGATGTCGTCCTCGATCTTCACGCAGCTCATCTCGTTGACCACGGTGTGCTCGCTGAACGTGCCGAGGCAGACCATCGTCCAGAGGTCGGTGCCGTCCTGCGCGTGGTGGCGGGTCGTGCCGTCGAGCTGCGCCCCGACGAGGAGTGCGGCGCCGTTGTCGCACAGGTTCGAGTGGCCGTCGGCGCAGGACTGGCAGTGCCCGCACGCCGGCACGAAGCTGAACACGACGTGGTCGCCGGGAGCGACGGTCGTGACGCCGGGCCCGACCTCGAGCACCACTCCGGCACCCTCGTGGCCCCCGATCAGCGGCGTGATGGCCGGCAGGTCACCGGTGCGGGCGTGGTCGTCGGAGTGGCACATGCCGGAGGCCACCATCTCGACGAGCACCTCGCCCTCCTTGGGCGGATCGAGCGTGATCGTCTCCACGCTCCACGGCGCGTTCTGCTCCCAGAGGATGGCGGCTCGGGTCTCCATGGCGTCGCTCCCAGTGTCGTGTCGCACGTTCGCTCGTTCGATCGGGCGGCACGCTAACCCCACCCGTTCCGTTCTGCAGAACCGGCCGGAACCCACCGCTTCTGCAGAACAGAACGATCCTGGCCTCGGCTCGCTGACCGTGCGGAACTTGACCGGTCGGTCAACATCGGGCGTCGAGGAGTGGCAAGCTCTCGGGACGCCGGGCCGCGGAGGGGCGGCCGTCGGAGCAGATCCCTTCTCGACGCGCTGGAGCACACCGATGACCGACACCGCCGCCACCCACTCCGACCAGGAGGAGCCGACCTCCGCGTCCTCCGACGAGGTCCTCAGCGAGCTGCAGAGCTGGCTGGACGAGAACTGGGATCCCGACATCACCGTCGGCGAGTGGTGGGAGCGGCTCGGCCTCTCCGGGTGGGCCGCGCCCGGGCTGCCCACCAACGCCTACGGCAAGGGCCTCAGCCGCAACGACAGCGTCCGGGTCCAGGCCGCCATCGCGGCCCACGGAGCGCTCGGCGCCCCCGGCGGCCTCGGCCTCCTCCTCGCCGCCCCCACCATCGCCACCCACGGCACGCAGGAGCAGATCGACCACTACGTCCGGCGCATCGTCACGGGCGTCGACGCCTGGTGCCAGCTGTTCAGCGAGCCCGGCGCCGGCAGCGACCTGGCCGGGCTCACGACCAGGGCGATCGAGGACGGCGACGAGTTCGTCGTCAACGGGCAGAAGGTCTGGACCTCGATGGGCCACACCGCCGACATGGGCATGCTGATCGCCCGGACCGACCTCGACGTGCCCAAGCACCAGGGCATCACCTGGTTCGCGTTCGACATGCACCAGCCCGGCGTCGAGGTGCGCGGCCTCAAGGAGATGACGGGCCACGCCATGTTCAACGAGGTCTTCCTGACCGACGCCCGGGTGTCGGCCGATGCCATCATCGGTGACCGCAACAACGGCTGGGCGGTCACCAACACGACCCTGATGCACGAGCGCGCCGGGCTCGGCTCCGGCGGCGGCTCCGAGGCCGCCTCCGCGGTGTCGCCCGGCAGCGTGGCCAACCAGCTCGGCGCCCGTGTCGGGGACCACGCCCCCAAGCCCAGCGGTCGCAAGGGCCGGGGCGGCGCCATCGGCATGCTCGGCGCCATGCCGAAGATGCTGCAGGACCTGGCCCGCAGCAACGGGTCGCTCGACGACCCGACCATCCGCCAGGACCTGGTGCGGCTCTACACGATGGGCGAGCTGGGCCGGTACAACGGGCTCCGGGTCAAGGCCGCCAAGCAGGCCGGGCGCGACATCCCGGGCATGCCGAACATCTCCAAGCTGGCGATGAGCGACCTGATGCGCCTGGTCCGCGATCTCGGGCTGCGCATCGTGGGCCCGGCCGGCATGCTCCACGCCTACGAGGACGACGACAAGGCCGCCATCGAGGACGCGACGGGCAACCCGTTCCTCAACATGGTCACGTGGGTCGCGCTCTGGGCCCAGGGCCCGTCGATCTACGGCGGCACCGACCAGATCCAGCGCAACATCATCGGCGAGCGCGTCCTCGGCCTCCCCAAGGAGCCGAACAACGACAAGAGCCTGCCGTTCTCGGAGCTCCCCAAGAACTCCTGAGCGAGCGGTCCGGGGGCTGGACTCAGCCCGGCGTCGCCCAGTCGGGCCGCCGGGAGGGGTCGCCCTCGTGCGCCGTCACGCCGAGCGGACCCGGGTCGAACGACGGGCTGGGGTCGCCGATCGCCTCGAGCGCCCGGGCCCGGTCGGTCTCGTCGAGCGGTCGGGTGTCGAGGCACCACTCGACCAGCGTGCCGTTCGGGTCGTTGGTGTAGATCGACCGGCAGAACTCGTGGTCGATCTCGAAGACGTCGAGGCCGAGGTCGGACCAGCGCTTGAGGCAGGCGTCGAAGTGGGGTTCGTCGACGGCGCGGAACGCCAGGTGGTTGACCCAGTCGGGCAGGCCGACCGAGCCCGACAGCCCGCCGCCGGGGACCTCGTAGGCGCCGTGCAGGTCCCAGAAGGCGATCATGGACCCGTCGTCGCCCTCGGTCCGGTAGAAGACGTGCTTGGCCCAGCCGCCCTCGGGCGTCGGGTTCACGACCGCCTTCACCAGCTCGAAGCCCATGGCCTCGGTGTAGAAGCGGTGCGTGTCGTCCATCCGGGCGGTGGCCAGCGCGATGTGGTGGAAGCTCATCCGGTCGTCTCCCGGATCGGCGCCGGCGCAGTCGCCGGTCGGGTGGATCGATCGTAGACCCGAAGTGGCGTCGGTCACCTCTAGCCTGGAGCCGTGACCGACGCGCCGGGACCGACGTCCGCAACAGAGCCCGATCCTCCGTCGGCCGCACCGGCCGCACCGGTCGCGGCCGTCCCGCCCAAGCCGTCGCGCTGGAAGCAGGTGGTCGCCGGTCTGGTCACGGTGATCGTGCTCATCATCGTGTTCGTCGGGATCTTCCCCAAGTTCGCCAACTACAGCGAGGCGTGGAGCTCCATCCAGCAGATGTCGGTCGGGTCGCTCCTGCTGTTCGGCGCCGCGACCGTCGCCAACATCATCATCTACGTCTTCCCGTACCAGGCCGCTCTGCCCGGGCTCCGCTTCGGACGGGCGTTCATCGTCCGCCAGACCTCGTTCATGATCTCCAACGCGGTGCCCGCCGGCGGGGCGTTCGGCCTGGGCGTCCAGTACGCCATGCTCAACAGCTACGGCGTCGGTCCGGCGGTGGCGACCTCCGCCATCGGCGTCACCAGCGTCTGGAACCTCATGGTCACCCTCGCGCTGCCCGCTCTCGGGCTGGCGGCGCTGGTGCTCACCGGCGAGGCGACCGGGGGAGCGGTGCTCGGGGCGCTCGGCTCGCTCGTGGCGCTGGCGGTCATGGTCGTCGGCCTCGGGCTCATCCTGCGCAGCGAGGGCTGGGCCCGCCGGCTCGGCGGCTGGGGCGACTCGGCGATGCACCGGTTCCGTCCCAAGGCCACCCCCGGCTCGGTCACCGAGGGAGTGCTGCGGTTCCGCGAGCAGACCGTCGACGTGGTGCGGGACCGCTGGATCCTCCTGACCGTCACCAACTTCGCCCAGCAGCTCGCGCAGTTCGCGGTGCTCGCCGTCGCCGTCTACGGGTTGGGCGGCAAGTCCACCGGGATCAACCTCCTCGAGGTCTTCGCCGCCTTCGCCCTGGCCCGGCTGGCCGGGTTCATCCCGATCACTCCCGGGGGCCTCGGCACCGTCGACGCCGCGCTGGTCGGCCTGCTCTCCGCCTTCGGGATGTCGAAGGACGAGGCGCTCGCCGCGAACCTCCTGTGGAGGGCGGCCACCTTCATCCCGCAGGTCGTGATCGGCATCGTCACGTTCATCATCTGGCGGGTGCAGGAGGGTCGTCGCCACGGGCAGGACCCGGCGCCGGTGGCCCCGGCTCCCTCGCCGGCCTGACTCAGGCGAACGGGTCGACGGCCCGGGACGCGGCGATCTCCAGGCGGCGGAGGTACTCCGAGCGCGGGATCTCCACCGCGCCGAGCGAGGCGAGGTGGGGCGTCAGCCACTGGACGTCGAACAGCGCGTCCTCCACGTCGTCGAACAGCGACGTGAGGTGCACCAGCGCCGCCTTCGACGCGTCGGTGGCGGTGTGGAACATCGACTCGCCGGCGAACATCGCGCCCAGCGACAACCCGTACACGCCGCCGACGAGGCGATCTCCCTCCCACACCTCCACCGAGTGGGCCCACCCCATCCGGTGGAGCCGCGTGTAAGCGTCGACGAACTCGTCGTTGATCCAGCCGTGAGGTCGCGCCGGGTCCCCGCACGCCCGCATCACCGCCTCGAACTCGCGGTCGACCGTGGCGGTGAACCGTCCGAGCGACCGGCGCAGCGACCGGCTGATGTGCAGGCCGGTGCCGGTCGCCACCGCGTCGGGGCCCACGGGGATCACACCCCGTGGGTCCGGCGACCACCAACCGATCCGACGCCGGCCGATCGGCATCGGGAACAGACCTGAGCGGTACGCGCTCAGGATCGTGCCCGGCTCCAGATCCCCCCCGAGCACGACGGGACCGTCGGGTTCGGCGTCCTCGACCGGAGGGAAGACCCACCGGCTGGGCGGAGGCTGGATCGGTGGGATCGGACCGACCCCTCGGTCAGCTCTTCTTGTAGTCGTAGAAGCCGGCGCCGGACTTCCGGCCCAGCTGACCCGCCGCCACCATGCGACGCAGCACCGGGACGGCGGCGTAGTTGGCGTCCTTGAACTCCTCGTAGAGGGCGTCGAGGATCGACAGCGAGGTGTCGAGGCCGACCAGGTCCAGGAGGGCGAGCGGGCCCATCGGGAAGTTGCAGCCGCCCTTCATGGCGGTGTCGATGTCCTCCGCGGTGGCGGTGCCGTTCTCCAGCAGGCGCACGGCGTTGTTGAGGTACGGGAACAGCAGGGCGTTCACGATGAAGCCGGCCTGGTCCTTGACCTGCACGGCGTTCTTGCCGCAGGCCGTGGCGAACGCGGTCGCCGCGTCGATGGTCTCGTCGGACGCCGTGATCGGCCGGACGATCTCGACCAGCGACATGGCCGGAGCCGGGTTGAAGAAGTGGACGCCGCAGACCTTGTCGGGCCGGTTGGTGGCGACGGCCATGTCCACCACCGGGAGCGTCGACGTGTTGGTGGCGAGGATGGCGGAGTCCTTGACGATCGAGTCGAGCTCGGCGAAGAGCGGCTTCTTGACCGCCAGGTCCTCGACGACGGACTCGATCACCAGGTCGCAGTCGACCAGGGCGCCGAGGTGGTCGGTGGCCGTCACGCGGCCCCGGACCTCGTCCGCCGTGGCCTGCTCGATCTTGCCGCGCTCGACCTGCTTGGCCAGCGACTTCTCGAGCGACGCCACCATCGCGTCGGCCGACTCCTGCTTCCGGGACCGGAGCACCACCTCGTAGCCGGACTTGGCCGCCACTTCGGCGATGCCCGACCCCATGATGCCCGACCCCAGGATCCCCACTCGTTCGATCGTCATGGCGGGCGATGTTACCGACGGGTCACCTGGCGCGCCCAAGTCCGCGAGTCGGGGACCGCCGACGTCGGCGGGTACCGTCTCGGTCCATGGCAGTCGGAGGAACGACCGGGACGTTGGCGCTCGTGGGCGGTCGCGAGTGGACCGAGGGCTGCACGTTCGACGAGGCCCTGGTGGCCGGGACGTCGGAGGTGCTCGTCCTGCCGTCCGCTCTCGCGTACGAGAACCCGGGCGCGGCGATCGAGCGGGCGCGGACGTGGTTCGCCCAGTGGGACGTCTCGGTCAGGGTGCTCGACGTGTTCCGGCGCGCCGAGGCCATGGAGCCCGCCCCGGCCGAGCTCGCTGCGGCGGCCAGGGCGATCTACGTGCTCGGTGGATCCCCCATGCACCTCCGCTCGGTCCTCAAGGACACCCCGCTGCTCGACTCGATGGTGGGGGCCTGGCGGGCCGGGGCGACGGTGGCCGCGTCCGGGGAGGCGGCGTCGGTGCTGTCGAGCCACATGGTCGACATCCGCGGCGGCGCCTACACCGTCGGCCTGGACCTGATCGAGAACCTCACGGTGGTCCCCCGCAGCAACAACTGGTCGCCCGAGAAGTTGCACCGCACGGTGGAGCTGGCACGACCGGGTCTGGCCGTCGTCGGGATCGACGAGGCGACCGCCCTCATCCACGAGCCCGACGGCACGTGGCGCGTCGAGGGAGTGGGCGGCGTCGAGGTGTTCCGCGACGGCCGTCCGGCGGACCTGTCGGACCTGCCGTCGCTCCTCCGGCCGGAACCGGCCTGAGGACTGCCCGCTGAGGTCGGGTGGGGTGCGGCCTACTTGGTCTCGTTGATCGTCACGCTGTTGATGACGACGGCTTCCGTCGGCTTCTGCTGCGCGTCGCCGAGCTGGCCGATGGCGGCGACGACGTCCTGACCCTCGGTGACCTGGCCGAACAGCGAGTACGCCGGCTGGAGCTGGGCCCCGCCGCCGGGCAGCACCACGAAGAACTGGCTGCCGTTGGTGTTGGGCCCTGCGTTGGCCATGGCGAGGGAGTAGTCGACGTACTCGGCCGAGCTGGCGGGGAGCTCGTCCTGGATCGTGTAGCCGAGCTCGTTGCTGCCCCAGGGGTCGCCGTCGCCGTCACCGGCCTGGATGACGAAGCCCGGCACGATCCGGTGGAACGGCACGCCGTCGTAGAAGCGGTAGCGGGCGAGGACGACGAAGTTGTTCACCGACACGGGAGCGGTCTGGGTGGCGAGGGTCGCCGTGAAGTCGCCCTTGGTCGTGGAGAACGTCGCCGTGTAGGTCGCCTCGGGGTCGATGCAGGTCGGGGGCGGGCCCGCGAACTTCTCGACGCGCTTCTCGGTGCCCTCCGCCGGCGGGCACGGGGTCTCGGTGTCGAGCGTGATGCCCTCGGGCGGCCGGGGCAGCTCGACGGCGTCGGACGGCACCGTGGTGGTGGACTCGTCCGACGACGGCGCCGACGTGGTCGTCGTGGAGGTCGCGGTGTCGTCGTCGTCGCCGGAGCCGACCAGGATCCAGACTCCGGCGGCGACGATGGCCAGCCCGAGCACCACGCCGATCGCCGTGACCACGCGTCGACGGCGGGACGACTGCTTGGCCCGGATCGTCGCCTCCTGGATCTTGCTGTTGCGACCCTGCTTCTGACGGGCGTGCTTCTCGGCGCTGGTTCCCACGGGCGGCGACAGTAGCCAACGCCGGTGCTGCGACAGGGGTCACGTGCGGTGCCTGGGCGCCGATCCCGTTGGAGGAGCGGGGTGGTCCACCGAGTACCTTTGGGCGCCGTGGCTCTCCTGGTCCAGAAGTTCGGCGGGACCTCCGTGGGCGATCCCGAGCGGATCCGCGAGGTCGCCGACCACGTCGTTCGGTGCCGTCGTCGGGGTGACGACGTGGTCCTCGTCGTGTCCGCGACGGGCATGGAGACCGACGAGCTGCTCCGCCTGGCCGGCGAGGTGTCGGGCAACCGGCCCGGTCGCGAGATGGACATGCTGATCACGGCCGGGGAGCGGAAGTCGATCGCCCTCGTCGCCATGGCGCTGGCCGACCGGGGCATCGAGTCGGAGAGCTACACGGGCAGCCAGGCCGGTTTCGTGACCGACACCAACCACACGAACGCCAAGATCGTCGACGTCCGGGCGGATCGGATCCGCTCCGCGCTCGCCGCCGGTCGGGTCCCCGTCGTGGCCGGGGCCCAGGGCGTCTCGACCGACAACGACGTCACGTTCCTCGGCCGCGGCGGTTCCGACACCACGGCTGTCGCCCTGGCCTTCGCCCTCGACGCCGACGCGTGCGAGCTCTACACCGACGTGTCCGGGGTGTTCACCACCGACCCCCGCGTGGTGTCCACCGCCCGTCGGATGCACCGCATCACGTTCGACGAGATGCTGGAGATGACCGCTGCCGGGTGTCCGAAGCCGGCCATGCGGTCGGTCGAGTACGCCCATCGCCACAAGGTGCCGCTGCACGTCCGCTCCGCGTTCACCTGGGAGCCGGGGACGTGGGTCACCGAGGAGGATCCCGACATGGAACACGCGCTCATCAGGGCGGTGCAGGCCGACGACTCGGAGGCCAAGGTCACCGTCACCGGGGTCCCCGACCGACCCGGCGTGGCGGCCACGCTGTTCCGCAACCTGGCCGACGCCGACGTCAACGTCGACATGATCGTGCAGAACGTCTCCGAGGGCGGGGTCACCGACATCTCCTTCACGGTCCCGCACTCCCAGATCGACGAGGCGCTGGCCGTCTGCGAGGCCCAGGCGGCCGAGGTCGGGGCCAAGTCCGTGGTCGCGGACCGGGAGATCGCCAAGGTCAGCGTGATCGGCGCGGGCATGAAGTCCAACCCGGGCGTGGCGGCGACCATGTTCCAGGTCCTGGCCGACCACGGCATCAACATCGAGATGATCTCGACGTCCGCGATCCGCATCAGCTGCGTCATCGCCGAGGCCGACTCCGACCGCGCCGTCCAGGTCCTCCACGACGCCTACGAGCTGGAGTCGACCACCTTCTGACCGGCGTCAGCCCCACAGGAGGCGGCGCACGACCAGGTCGCTGAGCAACCGGCCCCGGTCGGCCAGGCGGACGCGGTCGCCGTCGAGCACCACCAGCCCGTCGTCGACGAGCGACGCGACGGAGCCCTCGGCGGCCCAGTCGGTCGGGATCCCCTCGGCCAGGCGCATGCCGAGCATGACGCGCTCGGTCCGACGCTCGTCGTCGCTCCGCTGCTCGGTCCCCGCGACCGGCACGGTGCCCGCGAGGGCATCGGTGGACCACCGGTCCAGGGCCGAGTGGTTCCACCACCTCCGCTCGCCCACGTGGGAGTGCGCACCGGGCCCGATGCCCCACCAGTCGGCATCACGCCAGTACAGGAGGTTGTGCCGGCAGCGGTCGGCCGACGTGCGGGCCCAGTTCGACAGCTCGTACCACTGCAGTCCGGCCGCCCGGGCCGCGGCGTCGAGCACCTCGTAGCGATCGGCGGCCTGGTCCGGAGACGGCTCGGCGAGCGCACCGGTCCGCACCCGGGCGGCGAGCCTGGTGCCCGGCTCGATCCCGAGCGCGTAGGCCGACAGGTGGTCCGGTTCGAGGGAGAGCGCGGCGTCGAGCGTGCGCTCCCAGTCCCGGGCGCTCTCCCCGGGCGTCCCGTGGATGAGGTCGAGCGAGACGCTGCCGATGCCGGCGGCGCGCGCCGCGTCGACGGCCCGCGGGACCGACTCGGGATCGTGGGTCCGGTCGAGGAGGTCGAGCACGCGGGGCACCGCGCTCTGCATGCCGAAGGAGACGCGGGCCACGCCCAGGGCCGCCAGCTCGCCGAGCTGGCCGTCGACGAGCCCGTCGGGGTTCGCCTCGACGGAGATCTCGACCCGGTCGGACACCTCGAAGCGCCGTCGCACAGCGCTCAGCACCTCGCCCAGCAGGACGGGGTCCACCTCGGTCGGCGTGCCGCCGCCGAAGTACACCGTCTCGACGGTGGGGACGTCGCCGAGCGAGTCCTCGAGGGACCGTCGCGCCACCTCGACCTCGGCGACGGCCGCGTCTGCCCAACGTCGGTGCGTCTGGTCCGCAGCGAGCTCGCCGGGTGCATAGGTGACGAAGGCGCAGTAGCCGCAGCGACGGGCGCAGAACGGGACGTGCACGTAGATCCCGAAGCCTGATGGCGTGTCCGTCACGCCCCGACTCTCCCCGCTCGGCCCGCCGCACCACAAGGGAGCGGCGTCGCCCGGACACGCCGGTTTCCCGTTGGGAGACATCCGGGCCCGACCCGTAGCCTTGGCGCCATGGCCGCACCCTCCAACGCCACCCCACTCGTCGTCGGCGTGTTCGGCGCCACCGGTCAGGTCGGCGGCGTCATGCGCACCCTGCTCGCCGAGCGCGACTTCCCGGTCGCGTCCATCCGGTACTTCGCGTCGGCCCGCTCCGCCGGGACCGTGCTCCCGTGGCGCGACACCGAGGTCACGGTCGAGGACACGGCGACGGCGGACTTCGACGGCCTGGACATCGCCCTGTTCTCCGCCGGCGCCACCTCGTCGCGCGAGTACGCCGACCGGGTGGCCGCGGCGGGCGCGACGGTGATCGACAACTCCTCGGCGTGGCGCATGGATCCGACGGTCCCGCTCGTCGTCGCCGAGGTGAACCCCCACGCCCTCGACGACATCCCCCGGGGCATCGTCGCCAACCCCAACTGCACCACGATGGCGGCCATGCCGGTGCTCAAGCCGCTGGCCGTCGAGGCCGGGCTGACCCGTCTGGTCATCAGCACCTACCAGGCGGTGTCGGGCGGCGGCCTCGCCGGGGTCGAGGAGCTGGACCGGCAGGCCCAGGCGGTCGGCACCAAGGGTCCCGAGCTCACCTACGACGGCTCCGCGGTGACCTTTCCGGCCCCGGAGAAGTTCTCGGCGACGATCGCCTTCAACGTCCTCCCGCTCGCCGGCAACGTGGTCGACGACGGCTCGGAGGAGACCGACGAGGAGCAGAAGCTCCGCAACGAGAGCCGCAAGATCCTCGATCTGCCGGACCTGAGGGTGTCGGGCACGTGCGTGAGGGTCCCGGTGTTCACGGGGCACTCGCTGTCCATCAACGCCGAGTTCGAGCGGGACCTCTCACCGGAGCGGGCGCGGGAGCTGCTCTCCGACGCTCCCGGCGTCGTGCTCAGCGACGTGCCGACCCCTCTCGCCGCCGCGGGTCAGGACCCGTCCTACGTCGGTCGGATCCGCCGGGACACCTCGGTGGACAACGGCCTGGCGCTGTTCGTGTCGAACGACAACCTCCGGAAGGGCGCGGCCCTCAACGCGATCCAGATCGCGGAAGAGCTGGTCCGCCGCCGGGGCTGACGAGCTCTGCCCGCTGCCGTTCTGTTGCGCGAGGAGCCACCGATCGGTGGCTCCTCGCACAACAGGACGTGGGGGGGCCGGCTCAGTCGGTGTCGGCCGAGGTGCCCTGGACGCGCCAGCGGGCCCAGGGCCACGTCCCCTCGATCTCGACCTGCAGCGACCAGCTGAGAACGATCCGCACGATCACGATGATGCCGAGGACCGCCACGCTCTGCGGGGTCTGGTCGACGACGATCGTCCGGATGATGTCGGCGAGGATCAGGATCTCGAGGCCGAGGAGGATCACGCGGGCCAGGCTGCGGCGCAGCTCGTCGTAGGCGCTCCCGCGGGTGGTGGGCGAGCGGTGGAACAGCGCCCGGCCCGACGTCAGGAACGCGATCACGGCACCGAGGACGAGGACGACGACGCCCACGGCCTCGATCACCGTCACGACCTGGCTGACGACCTCGTCGAACTCCACGAGCGCCGACGGTAGGGCGACCGGGCCGTCGACCGGCGGACCCGCTCAGCAGGGCCGTCGTTCGGGTGGGCCGTCGTTCGAGAGGGGAGCGTTCAGACCGGAGGGTCGGTGACGTAGCGCTGGGCCGCGTCCTCGAGCGAGAGCCCGATCTGGTTGGCCAGGGACGCGACCCAGGCCAGGACGTCGCCCAGCTCGTGGAGCTGTTGCTCGGGCGTCCCCTTCCGGACCGCCTGGGCGAGCTCGCCGACCTCCTCGCAGAGCCACGCCACGGTGGAGGGGATGCCTCGCTCGCGGTCGTGCCCGCCGTACAGGTCGTCCATCAACCGTTGGAACTCGGCGATCTGCATGCGCCGACGCTAACGGGCCGGATCAGCTCTTCATGAACACGTGCACGGTGAACAGCGTCCGGTTCCCGTTGCACTGCCCCCAGACCGCCGCCGTGCCGATCTGGTTGTACGCCGGGTCGAGGATGTTGGCCCGGTGGCCCGGCGAGTTCATGTAGGCGACGTGGATCTGGTCGACGTTGCCGCCCATCCCGACGTTCTCGCCCAGCTTCCGCCACTCCTTGGGAGCGCCGTCGGCCAGGTTGGAGTGCCAGATGCGGCACGAGTTCCGCAGCGTCTGGGCCCAGGCGTCGGCCTTGACGTCCAGCTGCACGTTCTCCCGGAGCGCGGGGAGCCCGGCCTGGGCCCGGCTGGCGTTCACGGCGTTGCGCACGGCGTCGAGCTCGGAGCGGTTGCTCTCGCACGCGGTGAGGGCTCCGGAGAGCGTCACCGCCAGCACGGCGGCGATCACCGCGAGGGCGGTGCGGGGACGTCGGCGACGGGTCGGGATGGTGCCCGTCTGGTCGGGTCGGTCGAGTGCAGGTGCCACGTCCGATGCATCGGCGCGGGTCCGAGCCCACCTTGAACCTTCGTGACGGGATTCCCATCTCGTCCTCGTCGCCGATGCCGTGCCGTCGCCCGCTCCCGGGGCCCGGCGGCGCCGGAGACGGGCCGATCTGCGCACTCCGGTGAAAAGAACAACACCCGATCCCCGGCGGTGCGGGGATCGGGTGTCCGGTTGGTCGGGTGGGGGAGATTTGAACTCCCGGCCTCCTCGTCCCGAACGAGGCGCGCTGCCAAACTGCGCCACCACCCGGAAGGTCCGCCATCGTAGTGGTGGGCCCGTCGCACCGGGAAACCCGATCCCGGCAGGTCGGTCCGGCGCCGTCGGCGCCGGGTGGGTCGCCCTCAGGCGAGGGCGACCTGCTCGCGGTAGGTGCCGCCGGCCTGGACCGCCCGGGCGGCACGCCGGACGTCGA
>JAEYSR010000017.1 GCA_023434535.1 Actinomycetes bacterium | reverse complement strand
GGCGTCCCCAAGGAGGACGGCGACCGCTTCCGGGTGTTCATCCACCGGATCCTGGAGAAGCCGGGTCAGTCCGGGCCGATCGACGAGGAGGAGACGATGGTCTTCTACCTCAAGGACATCATCGCCCGGCACCGGGAGAACCCGACCGACGACCTCGTGTCCTACCTGCTCGGCCAGGAGATCGGCGGCGAGCCGCTCACCGACGAGCACGTGGAGGGGACCGTCGCACTCGCCCTCATCGCCGGCATCGACACCACCTGGTCGGCGATCGGTGCGTCGCTGTGGCACCTGGCGCAGAACCCCGGGGACCGGCGCCGGCTGATCGACGAGCCCGAGCTGATGACCTTCGCCGTCGAGGAGTTCCTGCGCTACTACGCGCCGGTCACGATGGCCCGCATGGTGGCCGAGGACACCGAGCTGGGCGGCTGCCCGGTCAAGAAGGACGACTGGGTCCTGCTGCCGTTCCCGGCGGCCAACCGGGACCCCGAGGCGTTCGAGGACGCCGACGAGTTCGTCATCGACCGGCGCAAGAACCGCCACGCCGCCTTCGGTCTCGGCATCCACCGCTGCCTCGGATCGAACCTCGCCCGCATGGAGCTGCGCATCGCCATCGAGGAGTGGCTGAAGCGGGTGCCCGACTACGAGCTGGCCGACCCCGCCGGGGTGCGGTGGTCGACCGGACAGGTCCGTGGTCCCCGAGAGCTGCCGGTGCGGGTCACCCGCACCGCCTGAGACCCGTCGCGAGAGGAACCTCACCATGAAGATCCAGTTCGACCGTGACGCCTGCCAGGGTCACAACCGGTGCTACCTGCTCGCTCCCGAGCTGTTCGACGTCGACGACGACGGCTACGCCGTGCTGCTGGTCACCGGCGACGTGCCCGACGACCTGAAGGACAAGGCCGAGCTCGCGGCGGACAACTGCCCGGAGTTCGCCATCACGCTGGTCGACTGAGCGGCTCGGCCGCCGCGAAGACGCCGTTGGGTCCGGCCTCGGTGCCGGGTTCGACGCCGTCGCCGTCCAGCTCGGGTCGGACCGACGCTCGTCGCTGCTCCAGGTCCGCCAGCCACCACCGGTACCAGTCGGGGTCGGCGAGCTGGTCGGGGTGGTGTCCCGGCAGCGACGACAGGAACATCGTCGGCACCACCTCGAACGTGAAGCTCAGGACGAGGCGCGTGGTCCGCCACCAGGTCGTCGGCATCCGCAGCCGTCGTTCGGTCCGCAGCTGCGACGCGATCGACCACAGGCTGAACCAGGCCAGCAGCACGAGCGACAGCACCCCGGCGCGGGCGTAGCGCCACCGGGATCCGTCGACGGCCTCCCACACGTCGAACGCGACGGACTTGTGCTCGACCTCCTCGGCCAGGTGCCACACGAACAGGTCCGTGGCCACCGGGTCCGCACCGCGGAGGAACTCGGCCATGTGGTCGCTGGTCCAACGGGCGAGCGAGTAGGCGATCGTCTCCGAGGCCGCCGCGAAGGCCAGGCTGAAGCGCTCCGACCGGGTCCGGGCCATCCAGGCGAACACCCGCTGGGCCCGCCGCTCGGGACGTCGGAGGGACGGGAACCGTCCGATCAGGCGCTCGTTGAACCGGCGGTGCTGCCGCTGGTGCTCGAGCTCCTGGCGGACGAACGTCCTCGCCGTCGCCGCCAGCTCGGGCTCCAGGCGGGGGAGCGCACGCCGGATGGCGCCGGCGAAGTACGGCTCGACCGACGGCATCATGAGCGACACCGCGTTGGCCGCAGCCACGAACTCCGCCGCTGCGGGGTTCCACACGGGGTCCGACAGGCCGTCGATCCCGAGGTCGATGCGTCGCAGGACCGGCGGTGAGCTCACCGCTTCCCATCGGCACGTCGGCGCCCCGGATCCAGTCCGATCTCCGATCCATGCCGACCGAGGGATCGACGGGATGGTCCGCGGCAGGTCGACGGCTCGGTCGACGAGAGCGAGCGAGTGGTCGGTGGGACCTGTCCTGGGCAGGTGTCCCAGCGGACATCTGCACGGTGACCCTGGGTGCGATCTTCGTGGTGTGACTACGATTCGTGCCCTGACTTCGAACTCTCACGAGGTGATGGCAACGATGTACAAGAAGACTTCTCGCTACATGGCGATCGCGGCCGTGGTGGTGATGGGCCTGGCCCTGGCCGCCTGCGGTGACGACGACGACTCGTCGTCGTCGTCCACCACGGACGCCCCGAGCAGCGGCGACTCCTCGGCGCTGGTGATCTGCTCCGACATCCCCTACGCCCCCATGGAGATGGAGGCGACGGAGGAGAAGACGCCGAGCGGCTACACCGGCTTCGACATCGACCTCGTCCAGGCCATCGCCGACGGCGCCGACAAGACCCTCGAGGTGAAGGTCACGCCGTTCGACGGCATCTTCGCCGCCATGGACGCCGGCACCTGCGACGCCGTCGTCTCCTCGGTGTCCATCACCGACGAGCGCAAGGCGAACATGGACTTCTCCTCGCCGTACTTCGACGCCGAGCAGTCGGTCATGGTCACCAAGGCCAACGAGTCGAAGTACGCCACGCTGGCCGACCTGGCCGGCAAGAACATCGGCGTCCAGTCCGGCACCACGGGTGAGGAGTACGTGAACTCCAACAAGCCCGACGGCGCGACCGTCACGGCGCTTCCGGGTGCGGCGGACCTGTTCGCAGCGCTCGAGGCCGGCACGATCGACGCGGTGGTCCAGGACTACCCGATCAACGCCTACCGCACGACGCAGGACCCGAACTTCGTCATCACCGAGAAGATCCAGACCGACGAGCAGTACGGCATGGCGGTGAAGAAGGGCAACACCGAGACGCTCGACCTCCTCAACAAGGGTCTCGAGACGGCCAAGTCGGACGGCAAGTACGACGAGCTGTACGAGAAGTACTTCGGCGAGAAGCCGGCGGCCTGATCGTCGGGCGCCCGGGACGACCGGGCGCCGGACCGATGACAGCGGGGGTGCGGCGCCCTTAGGGTGTCGCACCCTCGTCGTCGGAGGAACACAGCTCCCGCATGACCCGCGCCCAACGCTCCACGCTCATCCAGTGGGCCGCCTTCGTGGTGGGCCTCGCCGTGATCGCCGGCGTCCTCGCGGTCACCGTCCGCTGGGGTGCCCTCGCGGACCGCTTCTTCAAGTGGGACGACTTCACCGACCAGTTCCCCGGGATCATCACCGAGGCGGCCCGCAACACGCTCGTCTACACGGCGATCGGGTACGGCGGCGGGCTGGTGATCGGACTGGTGGTGGCGCTCATGCGCCAGTCGAACGTGCCGCCGGCCCGAGTCCTCGGGTCGGTCTACGTCGAGATCTTCCGGGCCCTGCCGGCCCTGCTGACCATCCTGATCGTGGGCTTCGGCCTGCCGATCGCGTTCGGAGCGGAGAACCTCCCCGGGTTCCTGTCCCAGCCCTGGGGTGCCGGCTGCCTGGCACTGGCCCTGGTCGCCGGCGCCTACCTCGCCGAGACCATCCGCGCCGGCATCGAGGCCGTGCCCCGTGGGCAGGTCGAGGCGGCAAGGTCGCTCGGCATGCCCGCCGGGACCACCATGCGCTCGATCGTGCTGCCCCAGGCGTTCCGGGTGATCCTCCCGCCGCTGACCAACGAGCTGGTCCTCCTGCTCAAGGACACGTCGCTGCTGGCGGTCCTCGGCGTGGCCATCGGCCAGCGCGAGCTCACGACCTGGGGTCGCACGATCTCCAACTCGATCGGCAACTACACGCCGCTGATGGCGGCGGCGGTGTGCTACCTGGCCATCACGCTCCCGCTGACCTTCCTGGCCCGCTGGGTGGAGCGTCGCACGCAGGCGGACCGGAGGTGACCGACGTGGACCAGACCAGCACCGCTCCCGCCCGACCGACGGTGGACGTCCGGGCCCTCTGCAAGAGCTTCGGCTCGAACGAGGTGCTCAAGGGCATCGACTTCCACGTGGACCACCGCGAGGTCGTCGTGGTCCTCGGCCCGTCGGGCTCCGGCAAGTCGACCCTGCTGCGCTGCGTCAACCTCCTGGAGACGCCGGACTCCGGCGAGGTCCTGATCGACGGCGTGGACATCTGCGATCCCGACACCAACGTGAACGAGGTCCGGCGCCGCATCGGGATGGTGTTCCAGCAGTTCAACCTGTTCCCCCACCTGACCGTGCTGGACAACGTGACCATCGCCCAGCGCAAGGTCCTCAAGCGCTCCGACAAGGAGGCCCAGGACGTGGCCCGGGCCAACCTCGAGCGAGTGGGCGTGGGGGACAAGGCCGACCACTACCCGGCGCAGCTCTCGGGCGGACAGCAGCAGCGGGTCGCCATCGCCCGGGCCCTGGCCATGGACCCCGAGATCATGCTGTTCGACGAGGCCACCTCGGCCCTCGACCCCGAGCTCGTCGGCGACGTGCTCAACGTGATGCGGTCGCTCGCCGAGGACGGCATGACGATGATGGTCGTCACCCACGAGATCGGCTTCGCCCGCAACGTCGCCGACCGCGTCGTGTTCATGGCCGACGGCGTGGTCGTCGAGGAGGGGGCGCCGTCCCACGTCATCGACGCCCCGCAGCACGCCCGCACCCAGCAGTTCCTGCGCCAGGTCCACGACCGCTGAGCGCCCCGTTCTCGGGTCGCCTCGCGCCCGATCTGGGCGCCACGCGTCCCGAGTCCGGCGCGTGTTCTCGGGACACCTCGCGCCCGATGTGGGCGCCACGCGTCCCGAGTCCGGCGCGTGTTTCTCGGGACACCTCGCGCCCGATGTGGGCGCCACGCGTCCCGGGTTCCGAGTCGGTGCGGCCGCCCCTGTTCTCGGGCCGCCTCGCGCCCGATGTGGGCGCCACGCGTCCCGAGTTCAGGTCCCGCGCGTCCCGGGTTCGGCGCTGCGGCGTCAAGAGGGGACCGGTCCCCGGTGACACGGGCGACTCCTGTGTCGTTCACTCGCTGGCCATGGGCACCGACGAAGCGCACCTCCAGGAGATCGCGGCACGGCAGCACGGCGCGTTCAGCCGAGCGCAGGCCCTGGAGCACGGGGCCACGCGGCGACTGGTCACGTCGCGACTGGCGAGCGGTCGATGGATCCTCGTGGCACCGGGCGTCTACAGCTTCCCGGGCCACGCGGACACGTGGCGACGCCGGCTGTGGATCGCCTCGCTGCACGCGGGCCCCGACGCCGTGGTCGGGTTCGAGGCCGCCGGGGTCGTGCAGGCGC
>JAEYSR010000285.1 GCA_023434535.1 Actinomycetes bacterium | reverse complement strand
GGCCGGTGGAGGGCGGGCAGTCGGTGGGGTCGAGGTCCACGGGTCGGGGATCGTCGTCACGCATCGGGGTCTCCCATGGCAGCGAGGGCGGCTCGTTGGACGGGTGACAGCTCGGGGTCGTGGTTGTCCACAGGCTGGCGGTGGGGGCTGCGGTTCAGACCGGGGACCAATGCAGGATTCGGTTGTGGTTGAGGTTGAGGAGGTTCGATCCCGGGTCGGAACCAGGGTTCTGACGGTGGTTCCGACCGGGGTTCGTACTTCGGTTCGAAGCACTTCTCGGGCATGTGCTGCAGCACGACGAGCCGCAACGACGGCGACTCGATCGCCTGCCACGCCGACCACATCCCCTTGATCAGGTTCCCATTCGCTGTGGCCTGATCGTGCTGGGTGAACGTGCGGATCACGAGCTCGTCGGTGGCCGGATCCGTCACGACGAACGCCGCGTGCTCGAGGGTGTCGAGGTGGGAGACCACCTGGCCGCCGGTGAGCCCGGACATCGCCGCCCAGGAGCGGAGCTTGATGTCGATGCAGCCGGCCAGGGACAGTTTCGGTTGGGCGAGCAGCAGGAAGTAGATCTGCTGGGCGGGGCCGAGCGCCCGGAAGTCGGGGTCGTCCCAGATGGTCGTGTAGATGCGCGCGTAGGACCGGGCCATCAGGGGCGTGTCTCCATGGGGTCGTCGGCGGCGGCCGTGCCGTCGGGGGTGGTGGCCCGGTTGAGGGCGCGGATCGTGTTGCACGGCCACGTGGTGCCGCACTCGCTGCAGACGGTGCGCCCGAGGGTGTGGTCGCGGTGGTGCGTCGCGGGCAGACGGCAGGTCGGGTACCAGTCGTCGTGGCTGGGGTGGTCGAGGCCGACGTGTTCGGTGATGGGCGTCTTGGTGTGCACGGTGCGAACCGCGGCCCGGATGGCGGCGGGCTCGCCTTCGAGCTCCTGCATGTGTTCGGCGGCGGCATGCATGCCGCGTGCGATGAGCTGGAGGCCTCGGCGACGAACGGCGGTGGCGTCAGAGCGGAGCTGCGCAGCGAAGTCCTCAGCCATCGGCGTCGTCCCGAGCTGAACGTGAGGCACTGCAGGACCACCGACCGCTGCCCGGGCGGCTCACGTACCCTCCGAGGCCATGTCGACGCATACGCACACGTTTCATGTCCGGCTCGAGTGCGGCGGCGAGCTCGTCGATCAGGACTCGTTCACCCAGGAGTCGAAGTACGTGTCGGGGTCGATCGGCTTCACCGACCTTGTCGAGCCGTCCCGCTCGGGTGTGTACCACCTCGTTCAGGCGTTCGTGGAGGAGTCGACGGGTCGGACAGTGCACATCTACGCGTGCGTGCACGATCACTGATCCTCGGTCCCGGACGGTTCGCCTACGGGGCCCGTCACGTCGGTGGCCATGGTCATCCACGGTCGGTCTCGAGGATCACGACGCCGGGGAAGAGACGTGTGGCCATCGCTCGGGTGTGGCTCTGGTTGACGTAGCCCTCACCGGACGTAGCTACGATCCGGCCGTTGCCGGCGACGGCACGCCACCGCCACTCGCTAGCGGTGTCGCTGAACACGTCGACGTGATCGACGACGTCACCGATCGCCGGGGCGACGCGGAGGTCATGGTCGGCGAGTTCGTCGACGATCCAAGTGGCCAGGTCGTCGCTGTCGGCGTCGCGCCAGCTGCCGGGGGTTCGGTCGATGATCCCGGTGATGAGTTCGGCGGTGCGGGTCTCGGGTTCGGTGGTCACGTGGTGCTCCTGGTGCGTGGGCGATGCCGGTTGCTGGTGTGCGCGTAGCGGCGGCTGCCGGGCCGTGACGTTGGCGGGTCGTGGCGGTGGGCTCCGTCGATGACGAGCGTCGGGTGCGTCGAGAACTCCGACCATCCGCAGGGGCACCACGCCCACGCCCCCGCGGGCCCCTGCAGGATCGTCGGCTGGTGGTTCACCCGCGCTGCCAGCCGTATGGGCCGGCCCGCTTGACCATGCCGAGGGCTTCGAGGTCGCGGAGGCGGGCCATGACGGTGTCTCGGTCGCTGCCGATGACCATGGCGATGGCGTCGGCCTTGGCGTGGGCTTCGTGGGCGAGCACGGCGAAGATCTGGGTGTCGATGTCGTCGTCGCCGGTGCTGGTGGTGCGGTCGATGAGCTGGTCGATCTCGTCGGGCTCGTCGGGCTCGTCGATGGGTTCGGCCTCGGCCTCGGTCTCGCGGTCCGGAGCCGCCTGGGGCTCCTCCTGGGGCTCCTCCTCAGCCCCGTCCTCGCCGTCGGCGTCCGGGAGCGGGGTCGGGTCGTCCAGGTCGACGACCACGTGCAGGCCGGTCTCATCGAGATCGACCGCAACGTCGACGCCCGCCGCGTGGGTGCGCCACAGGTCCAGGATCGTCTCGGCGTTGCTGGTCTGGAACGTGAGCTGGTGCACCGGCTCAGACCTCGTCGCCGTCGTCGTCGGGCTCGTCACCGAACAGGGTCGGGTCCGCGGCGCGGGCCTCGGCGATCTTCTCGGCCTGGGCGTTCAGGAGTGGCAAGGCGAGGTCCTCGTCGACGAGCGTGCCGGCCACCGTCTTCAGCGTGTGGACCCGGTCGAGCTCGGACGAGTCCTTGATCTCCTGGTGGTTGACTCGGGCGCACTCGACCTCGAGGAGGAGGAACCGCTTCTCGCCGACCTTGATGACGTCGGGTGCGACAGTGAGCGGTGCGGAGAGTCCGTCGCCGGCCTTGGTGACGGCGACGGACGTCTTGGCGACGTTGCGGCCTTCGAACTTGGGGATCTTGGTGGCGGTGGTCATGGTGTGGTGGTTCCTTCCAGGGTTGGTTGGGCGGGCGTGTAGCGGATGTTCCGGAGCCAGTCGGTGAGGGCTCGTTCGGTGAGGTCGCGGGGGAGGGCGGCCTGTTCGAACGCGCAGAGGCCCATGTGGCGGAGCCACCAGGCGTCGACCTGGTTGTCGTCGCCGAGCTCGACGTGGTGGTCGCGGACGAGCGCGGCGGCCATCTGGTCCTTGTCGGCTCGGCCGCTGCCGGTCGCGTGGAGCTTGAGCGTCGAGGGGTTGACGGTGACGTACGGGATGCCGCGCCGGTTGAGCATGTGGCGGACGGCGCCGTGGACCATGCCGATGCCGAACATGGCCTGCGGTCCGGGCCCGTGGAGGATCGGGCCCTCGATGACGGCTACGGCGACCTTCCCGACCCGGAGCGGGTCGATCGCCCGGTAGCAGGCGGCGCGGATGATGCCGAGCCGGTCGTCGCCCTGGTGGGGGCCGCACTTCACGGTGGAGCAGGCGCCGTCGACGTACGCGATGCCGGTCCCGTTCAGGCTGAGGTCGAAGCCGACGACTAGCGGCTGGGTGGTTCTCACAGCGTCAGCCTTTGGAACGGGCGCGGTGGGCTGACACGCCCACGAGGGACCATGGCCGTATGAACAAGAAACCTGCCCTGATCAACCACATCGACGAGCAGACCCGAGAGGGCCGCCTCAAGTGCGACCTCCAGCGAGTCCCAGGCGGGCTCAGCCCGGACAAGTACTTCGTGAACATGGACCCTGAGCCCACGCTCGACGACGAACCCATCACGAGGGCGGAGGCCGCGCGGATCCTGAGGGACGCCGGGCTGGTCCCGACGCACGGCTGACATCGACTCCCCGTTCCCAGGTGGGCTACTCGTGCATCCGCCATTGGGGGGAGGCCGATACCCTGCGCAGCCGTGGGATGGATGGACTTTGTGGCGTCGTTGGCGAGCTCGCTCGCGTGGCCGGTCACGATCGCCTCGCTTACCGTCGCCGGCTGGAAATCCGGGGCGCTGACGCGACTCGTGGACCGACTGACCAGAGCGCGAGTGCCCGGAGGACTGGAGTTCGACTTCGACCGTGCTCCCGAGCTTGAAGTCGAGATCGAACCGATTCCGGACGACGAGGAACCTGCCGCTGGTGTCGACGTCCCGCCTGTCACGCCACCGCGCCCGGTGGCGACCGACGCCGATCATTGGGCGCACCTGGCACTGTTCAACCCTCAGCTCTTGGTGAGTACCGCCGCCGTCGACTTGATCGTGACGTTGGTCAAGGCGGAGGAACTTCTTGGAGTCGACAGCGGATGGACCATCCGCCGGATCATCAACTCCACGACTTGGCAGGCTCAGTGGATGGCGGGACCCGCTGCGGACCTGCTCGCCGTCGATGACGCAGCGGCCGTCCAGTACGTCCTGGAGGCGGGGGAAGCTGCGCGCCGCGACGTCCAACTCATCACAGACGAGCAGGCAATGGAGATCGCCAGATTGTCGGATGCGCTCCAGGCCAAGATCTGGTCGGCCGCCGTTCAGAAGGCGTCGGCGACCGGATGATCGACGGGTGCGAAGGGGTCGGGACCCTGCCCGGCCACTCTCCCGCTGAGAGCGCCCTTGCCGTGGTTGGCGAACGGGCGGCTTCATAGGGACAGCTCCTCGTTGCGGCCGAAGAGCCAGTCCTTGGCGTCGTGCGGCACCTCCAGGCGAGACAGCTGCACCGGTGCCGGATGGGGCTGTCCGTCGAGGCCCATCTCGCCGACGACGACGGGCTCCCCGTCGAGGAGGTCGGGTCGGTGCCCGGCGATGAAGATGCCCAGGTCAGTGCGGCCGAGGCAGCGGGTGTCGACGTGGAGAGGTGGGAGCCGGTCGAGGCCGAGGCACAGCGAGGCGGCGTTGAGCCGGTCGCGGAGCTCACGGACGAACTGGTCGTCCCATCCCATCGGTGTCCCGCTGCCGGTGAGACGCCACCCGCGGGCCCGTTCGACCGTCACCGTGAACAGCACGCCTCGGGAGTCGACACACCGGAAGCGGGTCATCGGGCGTCGCTCTCGTTGATGAGGTCCCACGCTCGGTCCCACACGTCGTCCGGGACGTCGTCGCAGAAGATGCCGGTGCCGCCCCAGTAGACGTCGGCGTCGGGGTAGCCGGCCTCGGCGAGCAGCATGCGGAGCCGTTCCATCGTGACGGTGTGCTCGGCCTCGCACTCGTCGAAGTCATCGACGACCATCACGACGCCGCCTCCAGCGCCTGCAGCACGCGGCCGGTGGCCCACGTCATCATCGGGGGCGGCACGGCGTTGCCGGCGAGCTTCACCTGGTCCTTCTTCGTCAGGTCTCGCGGGATGTACCCGGTGGGGAAGGCTTGGGCGGCGGCGACCTCGTAGGGCTCGAGCATGCGGAACCCGCAGTCGTCGACGGCGCGGTCGGGGTCGATGACGGCGTGGCGGTCGCGGGTGGTGACGGTGCCGACGGGCCGGTCGACCGGGTGCGGGACGCTCTGGCCGTAGTACGGCATGAGGAGGCTCTGGTGGCCGGCGGTGGTCATGGTGCGGGCCGGTTCGTCGACCGGGGTGACCATCTGGCCCTGGTCGCCGCGGGCCGTGTTGTTGCGCATGAGGAGGCCGTGGTGGATGCCGCCGGCCGATACGGTGCGCACCGGGTCGTCGGTGGTGGCCGCGGATCCGTCGACCTGGCCGGGCTGGGTGCCCCGCAGGTGGACGACGAGTCCGTGCCGGTTCCCGGTCGTGGCGGTGGGTAGCGGTTCGTCGAACGCCCGAGCACGGTTCTGGTGGTCGTTCGTCAGGAGGAACCCGGGAGGGTGCGCGAGCGCGTGCTGGGCGGTGGTGGTCTGCGTCGCCAACGGATCCGCCGTCGACCGTGCCCGGTTCCCCGGGGTGGTCTCGAACCCGTTCCCCGCACCCACGGTCACGATCGGCTCCAGCCACCCGTACCGCTCCAGCCCGGCAGCGATCCGGGCCCGGGTCTTCGCTGCGAGCGGCCGGGCCCGGTCACCGATCCGCGGGCAGTCGAGCTCCCAGTCGATGATCGCCGCGGCCGGGACACGGTCAGGCTGGCAGGCGGTCGAGCAGGTGAGGCAGCGCCACTCCCACTGCGCCCGGTAGCGGCCGACGGTGCGGCCGTTCTTCCACGCCTGACGGACCGTCGACGTGCGTTCGCAGCGGGGGCACCAGGCGGTGCGTTCCTGCTCCAGGTCGAGACGGCGCTCCAGGCCGGAGCGGACCCACACGACGAGGATCCGGTCCCTCGACTGGGCGACGCCGTGGTCCTGCGCGTTCACCGACAGGACCGTGCCGACGTAGCCGAGGAGCTCCATCGCCTGCCACCACGCCGGCCACATCACCCACTTGGTCGCCTCGACGACGTTCTCGACGATGATCGCCGAGTACCGGTTCTGTTCCGCGAAGTGCGGCACCGACCACATGGTCGCCCGCGACCGCTCGGCCGACGGGTCCGGCGCGTCCCACAACGTCGGGTCCTGCCGGCGGCGCGACACACCCCGGGCCTGCGAGTGGTTCGTGCACTCCGGCGACGCGAGGAGCACGTCGGTGACGGGCCAGCGCCGCGGGTCGACCTCGGAGATGTCCGCGCAGTCGTGCGCGGCGTCGGGGAAGTTGGCCTGGTGGACGTCGATCGCGGTCTGCCAGTGGTTGGCGGCCATGACGAGCTGCATCCCGGCGGCCTCCGCGCCGAGCGAGCTCCCGCCTGCACCGCAGAACATGTCGGTCACGGTGGCGGTCATGGAGCCACCGCCAGCAGGTGGAGCTGCTCCTGTGCAGCGATCGGCCGGTTCGACCAGATGACTTCCGTTGCACCCGGGTCCGTTGACGATCGACCGTTGGAGACGCGGCGCAGCACGCGCCGCTCGGTCCGGTGCCAGCCGGCGTAGAGCTCGTCGTACAGCTCCGACGGATACCCCGACAGGAGCACCGTCGCCCGGGCGGCGGTCAGTCGCTCAGCCAGGGCCCGGTGATCATCGTCGGTCGCGAACTCGCAGCGGTAGTCACCACCGGGCCGCTTCCCGTCGCGCTGCGACGACCTGGTGGACCCCAGATAGGGCGGGTCTGCGTAGATCACGCCGTCGACGGCGTCGTACTCCTCGACGACCTCTAGGGCGTCACGGTTCTCGATCAGTACCGTGCCCAGGCGTTCGGCCGCATCGGCGAACCGCTCGATCCGGTTCCACACCGACCGGGCGTTGTTCGACCCGCGCTGGATCGACGTCGACCAGCCTGTGTTCCGGCTCGACACCTGACCGAAGCCCTGCGATGACCGGCACCACCAGCGGCGTGCCGCCTCGAGGTCGTCGGCCACAGGCTCGTCGGGATCGGTCGACTCGTACTCGTCGCGGGCGTACGGCGTCAGCCGGCACGCCAGCTCCAGGTCCTCGGGCCGCTCCCGGAGCATCCGCAGGAAGGTCACCACGCCCTGGTCGGCGTCGTTGAGGACCTCGTGCGTCGATCGAGGCTTCGCGAACAGGACCGCGGCCGAGCCTGCGAACGGCTCGACGTACACCCGGTGCGGAGGCAACAGCGGCACGATCCAGGAAGCGAGCCGGCCCTTGCCGCCGTAGTAGGCGAACGGCGGCTTCATGCGACCACCCGGAACACGAGCATCGTCGAGTGGTTCCGCCGGGCATGCACCTGACGACGCCCCGCCGGCTGCGGCCGATACGACACCAGCTCCAACCGGTCCACCAGCTGCAGGACGCCGCCGCGGACAGCGTGAGCGGCGAATTCGTGGGTCTGCCAGCGGACCTTCCCCGAGCACACCTGGTCCTGGCACTTCACCAGCAGGTGACCGGCCGCCACCCGGCCGCACTCGTCGATGCCGGCCATGCACAACGCCATCCGGTCTCGCCACGACGCCACCGTCGCGACCCCGTAGTCGGAGTCCGACGACGCCGGACCACCGCTCGACGGGGTGCCGTTCAGCTTGTACGGCGGATCGAACACCACCGTGTCGAACGACCGGTCCGGGTGGGGCAGCGCCGTGAAGTCCGCGACGCCGTCACGACCCCGCGCCGGGTCGAGATCCGTGGCCACGAGCCCATCGGGCTGCCACCGGGTCCAGAACCGGCCGAGCCCCCACGTCGGGTCGAGGACCCGGCCGCCGATGTAGCCGAGGTCGCGGCACGCGACGATCAGCTCGGCGTTGTCCCGGTAGCGGCCGATCGCCATGACCGGCGCGCTGTCAGGGGCGGGTGGGACGCTGCCGGCATGGTCTGCCACGTCCTCCCGGACGGCCGCCGGTTCCACTACGAGCTCCGCACCGGTGACGGCGGCCGCCGCGCTGTCCCGTGGGCGTTCCTCACGACCGTGCACGGCGATGGCACCGGACCCACGGTGAAGATCACCGAGGCCGAAGCCCTGGCGCTGCTCGAGGAGCACGGACTGCTCGACTGACGTCACGACGCCTCCGCCGGCGGCGCGTCGAGGAGCTCGGCCGGATCCACGGACTCGTCCTCGGCGCCAGCGCCGACCTCCGTGGCGGGCTCGACGTCCTCGCCCTCGGCATCGATGAAGTCGTCGGCGTTCACGTCCCACCTCAGCGACAGGTCGTCGGACTCGACGGCGGTGGCCAGCTCGACCGACAGCGGGAGGAATGGCGCCATCATCCTCACGGTCGTCTTGCGGGCCATGGCGTCGTAGTCCGTCTGCCACGGCCCGTTGTTCGACGCCTTCGACCGGGCCCGCCGTGCGTCGATGTCCGCCTTCGACGCGACGAGCATCTGCGACTCGCCTTCCCACCGCGCCGTCGCGTAGTACGCGATCGCCGGGCCGCGGTCCTGCTCGCCGAGCACCGGGCGGTGCACGATCTTCTCGTCGGTCCCGTACTGGAAGTCGAACTCGTCGCCCTCGTACACGGTGCGGGCCATGACCACGACACCGTTCCGGCGGGCGAGGTCGACCATCCCCTTGTAGCCGAGGATGAACGTGCACTCCCGCTTGAACGGGATCAGGTAGGCGTGGCCGAGCGGGGTGTTCGGCTCGAGGCCGAGCTGCGCGGACGTCATCAGTGCACCGAGGAACGACGCCGGGTCGCACCGCTGCAGCTGCGGGCTGTTCCGCAGCGCGGTGAGCGACACACGGGCGAACCGCTCGGCGGAGATGTGCTTCGGCAGTGCCCGCTCGATCGCGGCCTCGGACCGCTTGAGGAGCTGGAAGATGTCCGGCTGCCCGGCCGGGGCGACGGCACCAGACGGGGCGGGAGCGGTGGCCAGGGCGGACGATGGGGCGGAGGTGGTGCGGGGCGGTGTCACTTGGTGAGGTCCTTCACGTAGATCCGGCGGGCGCCGGGGATGGTCTTGAACTGCTTGAACTGCTTGCCGCCGAGGTCCTTCTCGACGGCCTTGAGG
>JAEYSR010000254.1 GCA_023434535.1 Actinomycetes bacterium | reverse complement strand
GCCAGACGGCGACCGGCGTGACCGCCCAGGTGACGTACCCCGCGGAGGGCACCTACACGATCACGCTGACCGTCACCGACAACCAGGGCGCCACGTCGTCGCAGTCGGTGGACATCAACGTGTCGACGAACCCGAACATCGCCCCGACGGCGGCGGCGACGGCCTCGACGACCTCGGGCACGGCGCCGCTGAGCGTGAACTTCGACGGAACGGGCTCGTCCGACATCGACGGCACGATCGTCGGCTACGCCTGGAACTTCGGCAACGGCCAGAGCGGCTCGGGTGCCACGGCATCGGCGAACTACACGATCCCCGGCAACTACGACGCCACGCTCACGGTCACCGACAACAAGGGAGCGACCAGCGTCGCCCACGTGCTGATCGTCGTGAACCGGCCGCCGAACGCCGCGCCGGTCGCCCAGGTGGCCGCCACCCCGTCCACGGGGACCGCACCGCTCCTGGTGCAGCTCAGCAGCGCCGGGTCGTCCGACTCGGACGGCGCCATCGCCAGCTACGCCTGGAACTTCGGTGACGGCCAGACCGGCACCGGTCCGTCGCCGTCGCACGCCTACACGGTGGCCGGCAGCTACACGGTCACGCTCATCGTCACCGACACCGACGGCGCGACGGCGGCCAAGAGCACCACGGTCACCGTCACCGCGGCCAACCAGCTGCCGACGGCCGTGATCCAGGCCACCCCGACCGCAGGTGCGGCACCGCTGCTGGTCAACGTGAACGGCGCCTCGTCCACCGATCCCGACGGATCGATCGTCGAGTACAAGTGGGACTTCGGCAACGGCCAGACGGCCACCGGTCCGACGTCCTCCACCACCTACGCCAGCGCCGGCAGCTACACGGTCCGGCTGACGGTCAAGGACGACAAGGGCGCGACCCGCTCCACCACCACCACGGTGGTGGTCAGCGGTGCGAACGCCAAGCCCGTCCCGACCCTCCTCGCCCTGCCCACCTCGGGTCTGGCGCCGCTCCTGGTCACGGTGAACGCCACCGGCTCGGTCGACCCCGACGGCTCGATCGTCTCCTACTCGTGGGACTTCGGCAACGGCCAGACGGCCAACGGCGTGGTCAGCCAGGTCACCTACACGACCGCCGGCACCTACACGATCACCCTGACCGTGAAGGACAACCGCAACGCCACGGCCACGGCCACCGAGACCGTCGTCGTCGATCCGCCGCAGACGGTCACCGACCGTGTGCGGATCCGCTACACCGGCGCACGCAACTACGCCTACGACGGACGGATCGAGACCGGCAACCTGTTCCTCAACCGGGACGGGTTCGGGATCCTCACCGTCGGAGGCGGAGCGACGTACATCGGCCCGAACGGCTCCAACGGCTCGATCACCGTGAACCTCAACCGGTTCCTCTGGTTCAACGCCTTCGTCGGCACCGTGGCGGTGAACGACTCGGCGAACGGCATCAACAACGTCGTGTCCCAGATCGTCTTCGCCCCGCTGTCGAGTCCGTCGGCCAGCTCGGCACGACTCACCGGCTCCGGCTTCATCGGCGACCAGTGGTGGGATCCGAGCGCCGCCTACACGTTCGGCTTCACGATCGACGACAGGGCCTGACGTGAGCTCATCCGTCGATCACGCCGCCGGCTCCTCGGTCGGCGAGCGGAGCCGGACCCTCTGCCGGGCACCACGGCGACGCCTCGTCGCCGTGGTGCTGATGGCGACCGTCGCGTCGCTCGCCGCCGTCGCCTGCACCACGCCGGCGCCCGGAGACGGGGGATCCACCACGACGGCGTCGACCGTCGCCCCGGGCAGCCAGGCCGCGGTGGCCATCAGCTCCGGCCGACTGCACACCTGTGCGCTCCGTGCCGACGGCCTGGTGCGCTGCTGGGGTGACAACAGCTTCGGCCAGCTCGGCAACGGATCGTTCACGAGGTCGACGGTGCCGGTGACGGTGAGCGGCCTCACCGGCGTGACGGCGATCTCTGCCGGCAACTTCCACACCTGCGCCGTGCGCGCCGACCAGACGGTCGCCTGCTGGGGCAACAACGCGGACGGCCAGCTCGGCGACGGCAGCTGGACGACGTCGAGCACGCCCGTGACCGTCTACAACCTGACCGGTGCGGTGGCCGTCGCCGCTGGCGGTTCCCACACCTGCGGACTCCGCAGTGCCGGAACCGTCGCCTGCTGGGGCGACAACTTCAGCGGTCAGCTGGGCACCGGCTCCACGACGGCTGCCGCCACGCCGCGATCGGTCGCCGGCCTCACCGCCGCCACGTCGATCACCGCGGGGGACAGCCACAGCTGCGCCCGGCGCAGCAACGGCTCCGTGCACTGCTGGGGCGACAACGTCAACGGCCAGCTCGGGAACGGCACGTTCATCACCGGCACCGTCGCCGGTCCGGTCGTCGACCTGACCGGGGCCACCTCCGTGGTGGCCGGCGCCGGCTTCACGTGCGCGACGCGCGACGGCGGCCGGGCCCCGATGTGCTGGGGGGAGAACCTGTACGGGCAGCTCGGCAACGCCCAGGTGCTGCCCCCGCCGCCGAACCAGGGCGACCCGCCGCCGCCCCCGCTCAAGGAGAACCGGCCGCAGACGGTCGTGAACCTGGCCGCGGTCTCGGCCATCGGCCGCGGAGCGGACTCTGCGTGCGCCGTCGCCGCAGGCGGCTCGGTGTGGTGCTGGGGTCGCAACGACTCGTCCCAGCTCGGTGATGCCGGGACGGCCGCGTCGTCCACCCCGGTCGAGGTGACCGCACTCCTCGGTGCCACCGCGGTGTCCGGCGGCGACGCCCACATGTGCGCCCTGCGCACGGGCGGAGCGATCGTGTGCTGGGGTGCCAACTCGTCCGGCCAGCTGGGCAACGCCACGGTGGCGCCCGCCCTCGTGCCGACGGCGGTCCTCGGGCTCTAGGCGCGACCGCCGGTCCGGCTCGCTGAGCGGGCCCGGCCGGCGGTCCTCAGTCGTCGGGATGGCCCGGTTCGATCTCCGACGCGGCGCGCAGGCCGTACTGGGGCTCGGCGGCGTGCTCGGCGCTGCCGCCCGACGGGTCCAACACGACCGCGACGTGGTCGCCGCAGTCGACGCGCTCCACCACCCGACCTGCGAAGTGGTCGAGGTCGTCGATGACGGGTGCGCCGCCGGGCCCGTCGGAGGTGCCGAGGCCCTCGAACTTCTCGCGGCCGCCGCCGGCGAGGTCGTCGGCCGTGGTCCCGCCGAAGCGCTCGGCGATCGCCCCGTCGCCGGCTCGCAGCACGTGCACCACCAGGTGCGACGCGGCCATGGCCGGCCGGTACGTGTGGTTGGCCTTGGAGATGCACACGAGGAACCGTGGCGGTTCGATGCTGCACTGGGTCGCGAAGCCGACGAGGCAACCGACCGGCTCGCCGTCCTCGGCGCGGGCGGTCACGACGTACATGGGCGGGTCGACCGACGACACGAGGTCGTGGAACGCCGTCACGTCCGACCTCCGCTCCCGGTGGCTCCCGAGGCGATCCGCGCCACGAGGTCGAGAGTGGCGTCGATCTCGTCGTCGGTGTTCAGGTAGTGGACCGACGCTCGGACGAACGAGCCGAACCCACGGGCGTCCATGTCGATCCGTGCCTGGGACGCATCCGACACCCAGACCGCCACGTCTCGCTCTGCGAGCGCGGCGCGGACGTCGGTCGGGTCGCTGCCGGCCACGTCGAAGGTGACGATCCCGCAGCGACGAGCTCCCAGGTCGCGGACTGCGACGCCGTCGATCGACGCCAGGCCGTCCCGGAGACGGCGGGCCAACCCGCCGACCCGGGACTCGATGGCGTCGAGCCCGAGCTCCAGCGCGTACTCCACCGCGACACCGAGACCCAACGAGGCCGCGACGCTCCGCTCGAAGCGCTCGAACCGCGCCGACCCGTCGGGGAGCCGGTAGGTGTCGGCCGACTCCCACTCCGCTCCGCCCGAGCCGAGCGGTGCGAGCCGCTCGGCGACGTCGTCGCGAGCGAAGAGGAAGCCGGTGCCCCGCGGCGCCCGGAGGTACTTGCGGCCGGTGGCGGTGAGCAGGTCGCAGCCGATCGTCGCCACGTCCAGCGGCAGCTGCCCGGCGGACTGGCAGGCGTCGAGGAGGAACAGCACCCCGGCGTCGCGGCAGCGCCGCCCGACCTCCTCGGCCGGGTTGACCAGTCCGCCCTGGGTCGGCACGTGGCTGAGCGCGACCAGCTTCACGCCCGGGTCGTCGAGCCGGCGCTCCAGGTCGTCGAGGTCGATCTGGCCGTGCTCGTCGTCGTCGACGACCTCGACGCGGATGCCGAGGCGGTCCCGGGCGACCAGGAGGTTGACGACGTTCGTCACGTACTCGGAGCGGCAGGTGAGGACGACGTCGCCGGCCCGCCACGGGATCGACCAGAACGCGGTCTCCCAGGCGTCGGTGGCGCTCGTGGTGAGGGCGATCTCGTCGGCCCGGCCGCCGACGAGTCGGGCGATCGAGGAGTGGACGCCGGCCAGGTCGTCGGCCCGGGCGGCCGCAGCCTCGTAGCCGCCGAGCCGGGCCTCCTCGGCGAGGTGGGCGAGCACCGCGTCGAGGACCGGGGTCGGGTTGGGCGAGGCGCCGGCGTGGTTGAGGTAGACCCGCTCGGCGACGCCGGGCGTCTCCGCGCGAACCCGGTCGAGGTCGATGCCGGTGGGCCCTGCTGCGAGTGGGCTCATCGCTCGACCGCGGCGCGGTCGTCGGCGGTGTCGCCGGTCGGGGTGGTGCCGGTCTGCAGGCCGTTGCCGGAGAACCCGCTCCAGAGCAGCGACGTCAGGTACTCCACCAGGTCCTTCCGGCTGAGCGTCCTGCGGTCCAGCCACCACTCGGTGGTCACGTGGACCATGCCCAGCACGCCGTAGGCCCATGGCTCCGCAGGTCCGGAGTCGGCACCCTGCTCGCGCAGCCACTCGCCCAGGGCGCGGGCGACGACGACGCCCACGTCGCTGACCAGGCGGCGGTCCTCGAGCCGGCGGCCGGCGCCGAAGCTGCCCTCGGACAGGAACCGGTAGATGTGCGGGTCCGACTCGATGAAGCCGACCCAGGCATCGATGCCGCGCTCGACGCGCTCGCGGGTGTCGGTGGACGTCGCCCACGCCTCCCCGAAGCGGGCGATCAGCTCGCCGGTGAACCGCTTGGCCAGGGCGTCGGCGAGCCCGGCCTTGTCGCCGAAGTTGGCGTAGAGGATGGGCTTGGTGATCCCCGCCTCGTGCGCGATGTCGTCCATCGACACGCCGGCACCGTCGCGACGGATGGCGACGACCGCCGCGTCCAGCAGCTCGTCGCGGCGTTCGGAGCGCCCCTCGTCCCGGGATCGCTTCTTGCGCTCAGACACGCTGTCCTCCCTCTCGGCCGGTGTCCTCACGGGGGTGGTCCCGGCGGGTGGGCGTGGGCGAGGAGCCGGCGACCGAGTCGAACAGGTCGGGGAACACACGCGCCACCCGACTGAGCAGGTAGTCGCCGTACGGACCCTCGACGGCGTGCACGTCCTCGCCGTCCCAGCGTCGGGCGGCCCTGGTTCCGGACGTGCCGGCCCCTCCGAGCGCCCGCACCTCGACGTCCCATCCCGGGTCCAGGAACAGCGGCATCGAGATCCGGTCGGCCGTGGGCGTGGCGACGCGGTGGGGTGTGGCCACGAACCTGCCGCCGCTCCAGCGCTCCAACATGTCGCCCAGGTTGCACACGAACGCGTCGTCCACGGGAGTCACGTCGACCCACTCGGGCTCGCCGGCGCCGTCCGCGCCCCGGGACATCACCTGGAGGCCGCCGGTGTCGTCCTGGGCGAGGAGCGTGAGCAGGCCGTAGTCGGTGTGCTCGCCGACGCCCCAGGTGGGGGACTCGTCCGCCGACGCCCGGTGGACGACCGGGTAGTGGAAGATCCGGAACAGCACGGTCGGCTCCGCGCACCACGACTCGAGGTGGCCCTCGTCGAGCCCCAACCCGAGGGCGATCCCCCGGAGGATGGCCCGTCCGACGTCGGTGACGGCGTCCATCCACCGGGGCACGAGCCGGGCCAGGTCACGGGGCCGCTCGGGGTACAGGTTGGCGCCGTGGAGCGGGAGGCCGGCGACGACGCGAGGGTCGTCGGGAGGCAGGTCGGTCCCGAAGTACAGGCCCTCCTTGCCGTCGGGGACGCCGGCGGTGAGCTCCCCGCCGAGCGGGAACCAGCCGCGCCAGGCGGGTCCGCCGAGGGCCATCGCGATCCGGGCCTTCTCCTCCTCGGGGAGAGCGAAGAACTCCCGTGCCCCGCTCTCGAGGTGGCGCCGCAGCTCCGGATCCACGCCGTGGCCGACGACCTGGAAGAAGCCCGGAGCCTCGCACGCATCGACGATCGCCCGGCCCGTCTCCGCACGCGCCGCGAGCTCGGAGCCGGCGACGAGCGGCGACACGTCGATCACCGGGACGACCCCGTCCCGTCCGCTCCCGTCGCCCCGGACAGGGGTCGGGAGCTGGCCTGCGACATCCGCGTCCACGGCCCACGTTGCCACAGCGTCGCGGCACGGGCGACCACGTTCCGACGAGCCGGTCCGGCCGTCCGGTCGCCGGCCGAAGATGGTTCAGGATCCCTTGACGGGGCCCGGGTCAGGCCACAGACTTGGCCGGTTCGTCCGCTCATGGCTGTGCGGGCGCGGGGAGGGCGTGAGATGTTGCTGGGACGATCGCGGACCGGTCGGTTCATGGCGGGGATGATCGGGGTCGTGGCGGTGTGCACCGTCGCCGGCCTGTTCGTGCTCCCCGGGGCCCAGGCGCAGAAGGTGGCGAACCCCGGCACGTTCTCGCTCGTGCCGTCCACCGGCACCATGAGCATCGGCTCGCAGGCGTTCGACCTGACGCCCCGCCCCTTCCCGCAGTGCAGCGACGGCATCGACAACGACGGTGACGGGTTCATCGACGCCGGTGACGGCGGCTGCAGCACCTTCGGGGCTCCGGCCGGGTCCACGGTCGCCCAGGACGACAGCGAGCTCGCCGGTGGCTTCCAGGCCAAGGTCGGCGTGAGCATCTCCGGCACCGTCGACGCCGCAGGCGCCGTCACGGTCCAGCCCTCCGGGCTCGTGTTCCCGCCGGCGTACGTGCAGGCCGGCGTGAGCGACGCGGATGTGGTCACCGCCACGGTCAAGGCCACCGCCCCCGCGACCGGGTCGCTGAACCCGCTCACCGGCGACGTGAACCTCCAGGTCAAGATCCAGGTCCTGCTGACCGGCTCGCCGTTCACCGTCGGCCTGGGCAGCACCTGCGCCATCGGCTCCGCCGCCAGCCCGATCACCCTCAACCTCACCACCGGGGCCTCCGGGACCGAGCTCGGGACCAAGTACAACACGGCCTCCGGTCAGGCGACGCTTGTGGACGGCACCTTCGCCGTCCCGGGTGCGTCGGGGTGCCCGATCGGCCTGCTGAACCTCAACCAGATCATCAACGACCAGATGCGGATCCCGTCGGCCTCCGGTCTGAACCGGGCCTCGCTCAAGGGTCAGACCACTCCGGTCCTGGCCCGCGGCATCGTGCCCCGCATCGTCACCACGCCGGGGACCTCCAGCGGGCCCGCTCCGTTCGACGTGACCTTCGACGCCGGCTCCTCCGACATCTCCAAGGGCCCGGCCACGTACCTCTGGACCTTCCCCGACGGCTCCACCCAGACGGGCCCCGTCGCCGCCAAGACGTTCTCGCAGGTCGGCACCTACGTGGTCCTCCTCAAGGTCACCGACGCCGACGGCGACTCGGCGACCACCACCAAGGGCGTCGCCGTGACCGCCGGCTCGACCACCACCACGGCCGGTCCGACGACGACGGCTGCTCCCACGACGACGGCTGCTCCGACCACGAC
>JAEYSR010000201.1 GCA_023434535.1 Actinomycetes bacterium | reverse complement strand
ACGGGCAGCTGGCCGTGGCAGCGGCCGCCGGCGCACCGCTCATGGCGGACCTCCCCGTCGGATTCGACCCCGACGGATCCGACGCGTGGATCGACCAGGACCTCCTGGCGCTGGAGTGCCGGATCGGCGCGCCGCCCGACGACCTCGGCCCGCTCGGCCAAGACTGGGGCCTCCCTCCGTACGTGCCGTGGCGCCTGCGGGCCGCAGGCTACGGCCCCTGGATCGACACCCTGCGGCGCATCTTCCGCCACGCCGGCCTGCTGCGGGTCGACCACGTCATGGGCCTGTTCCGCCTCTACTGCATCCCGCCGGGCATGGACGCGCTCGACGGCGCGTACGTCTACGGGTTCGAGGCCGAGCTGCTGGACCTGGCCTGCATGGAGGCGACCCGGGCCGGCGCCGCTCTCCTGGGCGAGGACCTCGGCACCGTCGAACCGGAGGTCCGTGACGCCATGGCCGAGCGCGGCGTGTACGGCTACAAGGTCGGCTGGTTCGAGGACGACGCGCCGACGGACTGGCCGTCCACGACCATCGCCATGCTCTCCACCCACGACCTGCCCACCGTCGCGGGCATGTGGACCGGTTCGGATACCGCCGACCGCGCCGCGGCCGGCCAGCCCGACGCCGCCGAGGAGGACGAGATCCTGCTCGGCCGCCTCCGACGACTCGCCTCCATCGGCGGGCTGGCCGACCCGACCAGCGTCCCGACCAACGCGGCCGGGGCGCACGAGGTGTCGGTGGCCGCGCACCGGGCGCTGGCCGGAGCCGGCAGCGACCTGGTCGTCGCCACCCTTGAGGACGCCGTGGGCCAGGTGCCCCGCCCGAACCTCCCGGGGACCGTCGACCAGCACCCGAACTGGCGCATCGCGCTGCCGTCGCTCATCGAGGACCTGGACGTGTCGGGCGCGGCCGAGATCGCCGCAGCGCTGGCCGACCGGGGGTTGGCGCCGTGACCGGGATCCCGCCGCAGCTGGACACGGCACCGCAACGGCAGGTGGAGGCGCTGGCCGACCGCCTGATCGAGGCCGTCGGCTCCGAGGTGCGGGACGAGGCTCTCGTCGTCCTGCGGGAGCTCGGCCCCGCCGCTCCCGAGGCTCACCTGCAGAGCTACGTCGACGAGCTGCTCCGGTGCACGGCCCTGCAGTCGGCCAACAGCGACCCGTCCCGTCCACGGTTCCACTGGAGCCTCTACCCCGGGGCTCGCGCCGGCCTCGACAACCCCGACACGAGGTACCGCTTCACCCCGCTGTCGGCGGAGCACTCCTACCGGATCACGGGACGCCGCAACACCTCGACCGACGTGTCGTTCCAGCTGTTCGACAGCTGGCAGGGCGACGGCGTGATCGGCGAGCAGCTGGCGTTCCTCCCCGGCGACGACCTGGTGCTCGACGAGGACGGGCGCTTCACGATCACCCTCGACGCCGAGCCGGCGGGCGGCCGGCCGTGCCACGTCCAGCTGCCACCGACCTCCGCCCAGCTCACGGTGCGCGACACGCTCGCCGACTGGCGGCTGGTGCCGATGGAGCTGGACATCGAGGTCGTCGGGACGGGCGCCACGGACGGGCCCGGCCGATCGGCGGCCCCCGCCTCTGGGCTCGACCAGGTCGACATCGGCGAGCTGGTCGAACGGACCCGACGCCGGATGCTCGAGCAGACGGCGTTCTGGCCGCCGATCGTCGACGCCTTCCGGCTGTTCCCGCCCAGCTCGGTCGGCGCACCGAACCCGACACCGGGTGGGCTGGCGAACCAGTACTCGGCCCCCGGCCGCTTCGACGTGGGTGACGACCACGCCATGGTCATCCGACTGGGAGCCGGCGACGCCCGCTACGTCGGCATCCAGCTCGGATCGCTCCAGTTCATCTCGATCGAGCCGTGGGCACGCCAGAGCAGCATCAACCCGTCCCAGTCGGTGGCCTCGCCCGATGGCCTGTTCACCTTCGTGATCAGCCGGCGGGACCCGGGTCTCGTCAACTGGCTGGATCCCGGCGACCACGAGGCCGGGATCATCTTCATGCGCTGGCAGGCCATGGGCGACGAGCTGCCGCCAGAGCACCACCCGACGGCCGAGGTCGTGTCCTTCGAGCGGCTGGACGAGCTGCTGGCCGACACACCGAGGGTGACTCCCGCCGAGCGTGCCGAGCAGCTCGCAGCCCGGGCGGCCACTTCGGTCCAGCCGTCAGGTCGACCGCGTCGCTGACCGACCGGAAGATCCTGAACGGGCGTCACCGCCCCGCGCCGACCGCCTAGTGTTCGACCCAGGGAGAGGGCATCGGTGGTCGGTGCCCGAGGGAGGGATCGAGCGATGCGCAAGCACGTGCTCGTGGCGTTGTTGGCCGGCTGCATGCTGGTGGTCGGAGCGACCGGGGCCGGGGCCTCCGGGTCCTCCGAGGAGGTGACCTACCTCCTCACGTTCGACGACGGTGTCGACGCAGACGCAGTCCTCGACGAGGTCCAACGGAGGGTGCCCGTCCAGGTCGAGGAGACCTTCGGCACCGTCATCCGGGGCGCCGTCGTCACGACGTCCGCCGTGCCCGAGGCGATCGACATGGTCCCGGGCGTCGCCACCGTGGACGAGGACGAGGAGATCGTCCTTCCCGACGACGACGTCGTCCCGGACGACGACTCCGAGGAGACGACCACGTCGACGACCTCGACGAGCACGACCTCCACGACAACCACCACGACGTCGCCCGTCGACCCGACCCCGGAGCCGACGCCCGGCCCCCAGGTGCCGTGGGGACTGGACCGGACCGACCAGCGGACGCTCCCGCTGTCCGGGTCCTACAAGGGACCGAACGATGGCAGCGGTGTCACGGTCTACGTCCTCGACAGCGGGATCTCGCCACATGTCGAGTTCGGCGACCGGTTGGCACCGGGCGCCGACCTCATCGGGGACGGCTACGGAACGAACGACTGCATCGGCCATGGGACTCACGTCGCCGGCACCATCGGCGGTCGAACCGTGGGCGTCGCCCCTGGGGTGACCCTCGTGCCAGTCCGGGTGTTCGGTTGTGGGCGGACCTCCAGCGCGGCGACGACCTTCGAGGGCATGGCCTGGATCGCCGCCCACCATCAACCGGGCCAGCCGGCGGTCGTGAACTACAGCGCCGGTGGTGAGCCGGACGAAGCGACCGAGTGGGCGGTGCGGAAGCTGAACGAACTCGGGATCACCGTCGTGGTGGCGGGAGGCAACGAGGCAGCCCTCGCCTGCGGACAGACGATGGGGGCCGATGTGGCAGGCGTGATCGTCGTCGGTTGGTCGACACCGGATGACCGACGGTCCCCGGACTCCAACTACGGTCGATGCATCGATCTGTTCGCCCCCGGGGAGGAGATCCGCTCGGCGTCGGCACAGACGGGGGGCTATTCGCTCAAGAGCGGAACATCGATGGCGTCGCCGCACGTTGCCGGCGTGGCGGCGATGGTCCTCGCGCAGGATCCTTGGCGCACCGCCCCTCAGGTCGAGGCTGCGATCGTTTCGGAGTCAACCCAAGGTGCCCTGACTGACGCAGGTGAGGGATCGCCGAACCGACTCCTCTTCATCGATCCAGCCCGAACACCCGGCACGCCTGTCGCCGACGCGTCGCCACCACCACCGCCCGCAGTCGTCTCCGGCGCAACCGGCGAGCAGACCCTCAGCGAGACAGCGGTCCTGGCCCTGACCGGTGGCGACCCGCGGGCGCTGCTGATCGCCGGGTCGATCCTGCTGGTCGTGGGCCTCGCCCTCGTCGCGGCCGAGCGTCGTCGGAACCGCTCGCTGGTCCCCGCCGTGGCAGCTCCTTCCGCTCCCCCGCTGACCGGATTCCAGTACCAGCACCGTCGGAACCGCCCGTGAGCGGACGTCGGACCGGGTCGTGGGCCCGCTCCCGGACGTCGGGGCAGGCGGGCGCCACGCTGGTCGAGGTCCTCGTCGTGCTGTCGATCCTTGCGGTTCTCGCAGGCGCCGCGGTCCTCGGGGTGGCCAGATGGGCCGACAGCAGACCGGTGTCGTGCCTCGTCGACAAGGAGCAGGTCGAGGGCGCAGTGCACCGGTACCAGGCGGTCACCGGCTATCTGCCGTCGAACCAGGGCCGCCTGGTGCCCGACTACCTGGAGCAGCAGTCCGCCCGCTGGAACTACACAGCTCCGGACGATCTGATCGACGGGGTCCCCGAGTTCACCCCGACGCCCGAATGCCAGTCCGGCGCGGTCGATTGAGTCCAGCGCCGCTCGGGCGCGCCTCGATCAGCGGCTGACGCCGAGCGCGTCGAGCAGGTAGTCCGTCTCGCTCACCGACGGCTGGGCGTCGTGTCCGGCGGTCACGGTCGCGTCGTAGCCGACCGCGGCCGCCTGGCGCTCGAGCGCCCTGGCGTGGTCGCTGTGGTGGAACAGGAGGCCCACCGTGATCGGCAGCGTGTCCTCCTCGTTGGTGTTGGCGATCCAGGCCGGAGGGTCCTCGGAGTCCATGAGGGCGAGGAGGTCGACGTCAGCGCGGTAGGCGGCGATCTCCGGCGTGTCGAGCATCGCCGCGTCGGTGATGCCGTAGAAGGCGAGGAGTCGTGGGCTCAACCCGAACATCTCGGCCAGCTCGATGAGGTTCTTGTCGCCGAACAGCTCGTCGTACTCACCGAAGACGTCGCTCCCCCAGCGGAGCAGGTCGTAGGTGGCCTGGGTGCCGTGGGCCACGACAGCGACGGGCTTGGTCGACTGGCGCAGCACCGGGTCCTCGGCGTCGGGATCCGCCAGCTCGTCATGGGTGGCCAGCCACAACGACGTGCCGGCGCCAGCGCTCCCACCACGGAGGGCGATGCGATCGGGATCGACCCCGAAGGTCGCCGGCGCGTGGTACCGCATGAACTGGAGGCAACGGGCCGCATCCATCAGGGGACGGATCACCCCGTCGGGTTCCGGGCTGTCCAGGAGGCTGTAGTTCATCGACGCGACGGCGACACCGTGCTCCAGCAGTTCGTTCATCGGCCCGACCTCGCGGGCACCCCACACGTCACCCTTGTCGCCGCCGACGAAGCCCCCACCGTGGATGTTGATCACCATCGGGATCGCCTGATCGCCCTGCTGGGCATCCTCTCCGGTGGGCGCGGCCGGGACCGCCACGTCGATCACGCTGCGGTCGCCGTCGCCGCAGCGCAGGTCCTGGACGAACGTGACGTCCTGGTCCAGGTCCGGCGGCGGAGCGGTCGGGGTGACGTCGAGCGGGTCGGACGCGGGTGCGGTCTTGTCGGCGTCGGCGGCCGCGGTCGTCGTCGGGCCCGCGCCGTCCTCGGCATCGGAGGACGAGTCGGAGCTGCACCCCGCCGCCAGGGCGGCCAGGACCGCCAGGGCCACCGACGCGTTCCGGATCCGTGCTCTCATCGTGCCCCCGTCGGGATCCACGTCGCCGCCGACGGCCATCGGCGGGAGGATCCGAGGACGCGGACGCTACCCAACGACGCCGGCCGATCGTCGGCGGGACATCGATCCACCCTCACCCGCCCGATGACCGCGGCGCAGCCCGACACCGACGGCGACACGCGGCCGGTTCCGCCGAGCCAGGTAGGGTCGCTCGTCCGGTGGGGACGGGGTAACGACGCCACGCGCTGTGCCGGACGAGGGAGGACGCAGTGACGAGCCGGGACGAGAACACGACCCCGTCGATCGCCGAGTCGATCGAGGCATCGAGCGAGGCGGACCACGTCCCGGTCACGTTCGACAGCTGCGACCACGTGGAGGGACCGTTCTTCCACGGCACCGCTGCGGCGCTGGAGACGGGCGACCTCTTCGTGCCGGGGAAGGCCTCCAATTACCAGGACCGTCGCATCTCGAACCACGTCTACTTCGCCGCTCTGCTCGAGCCAGCGGTGTGGGCGGCCGAGCTGGCGGAGGAGCTCACCGGCAGACCTGGTCAGGGTCGGATCTACGTGGTGGAGCCATCCGGGCCCTTCGAGGACGATCCCAACGTGACGAACAAGCGGTTCCCGGGGAACGTGACCCGGTCCTATCGGACGCGGGACCCGTTGGTCGTGGTCGACGAGGTCCGGGACTGGGAGCGGCACGCGCCCGAGCTGCTGCAGGGGATGCTCGACAACCTCGCCCGCCTCCGGGCCGAAGGTCTCGACGTCATCGAGGACTGACGACGGTCGAGGTCCGCCGAGTCGCGGTGTCGGCGTTCCTCAGCCCCTTCCGTGGGTCGGCTTCTATAGCGTGGCGGCCATGACCGGGTCCCGCTCCACCCAGACCGACGGGCGCTCATTGCCGATCTGGGCATTCCTGGTCATCGTGGTCGTCTACCTCGCGATCATCCAGGGTGTCGGCCTCGGTGTGAAGGACTGGGCTGACCTCGCCGACGACAAGATGCTGTCGGTCCGCGACGTCCTGATCTCGATGTGGATCCCTCTCGGGCTCGCGTTGCTGTTCACCTACGGCGTCGTCACCGCCCTCGGATGGTGGCGGCCGGTGCTCCGCGACGACCGACCCGTGCAGCGGTGGGTGTGGTTCCTCCCCGCCCTCTTCGTCGTCTCGATCCTGGCGTCGACGTCCTACTCGAACCTCTCGGAACGAGGCATCGGCTTCACGCTCGCCCTTCTCGTCGCGACGCAGTTCGTCGGCTGGGGTGAAGAGGGGATGTTCCGAGGTCTCGGCGTCGTCACCCTCCGGCGGCACCCTCTGACCGAGGGCCAGGTCGCGCTCTGGTCGAGCATCATCTTCGGTGCCGTCCACCTCACGAACGTGATCGGCCGGGGAGCCAGCGCCCTCCCCCAGGCGATCATGGTGAGCCTCGCCGGATACTTCTTCTACCTGATCCGCCGGGTGTCCAGGGGCAACGTCGTCAACTCGGTCCTGCACGGGCTGTTCGACTTCTCGATCCTCACTACGACCGCCATCGTGGCTGATCCGAAGGGAAGCGCAGCCCTCGCTGCCCCCATCCTCGTCTACCTGATCGGCGGCATCGTCCTGCTGGTCCGACGACACCACATCGAGCTCGAGGCCCTGCCGGCCGCGTCGGCCACCGGCTGACAGCACGGGCCGCGGGCACGGGGCGACGTGAGCGTCTGCGGTCGTGGGTGCCCGGGGTGGGAATCGAACCCACACGCCCTTTCGGACAGCGGATTTTGAGTCCGCCGCGTCTACCGTTCCGCCACCCGGGCCAGCGACGGAACTCTAGCGGGATGCCGTAGCGTGTCGGCCATGAGCGACACGACTGACTCCGGTTCCGACGACTCCTCCGGCGGCTCGCACTGGCTGCGCTGGTTGGTGCTGATCGCCATCGCGATCGGCGCCATCGCCGCCGGTCGCAAGATCGCCCTGAACAACGCCGACAAGGACTTCGAGGCCCGCCTCAAGGAGCTCGACGCCGAGCGCGGCTGAGCCACGCGAGCCGCCGGTGGGAGCTTCTGCGGGTCCAGACCGCGAATTCCTGTGCGGCGCGACCCCTATATCCGGCGCTCCCTATGTGCGGGTGACGGTGGTGCGGGAGATGACGCGACCGCGGCGCAGCACGGTGCGGGTCGCGGAGGCGCGCGACACCGCGTCCTCCAGGTCCCGACCCTGCGCGACCAGGACGTCCGCCGGCTGACCGACGGCCAGTCGTCCGCCCTCCAGGCCCATCGCCGCACGGGCACCGCCGGTCACAGCCCACCACGCCTCCGACAGCGACAGGTGCGCCGTGAGCGCCAGCAGCGTGGCCGTCTCGAACGGATCCGCGCGGCCCACCGGGCAGAACGGGTCGCGCAGGTTGTCCGCGCCCGAGCCGACGACCACACCGGCGTCGAGCAGCCGGCGCACCGCGGTGACGCCCCGAGGTGTGCCGACCGGGTGGTGTCGTCCCTGCAACCAGAGGTTCGTGGCCGGCAGGGCCATCACCGACACCCCGGCCACGGCCAGCCGGGCGGCGACGGCGGACTGCTCGGACGCGGGCTGCATGGACAGGCTGACGCAGTGGCTCGCGGCCACGGTGCCCTCCATGCCACGACGGACCGACTCCCCCGCCATGACCGACAGCGACGTCGCCTCCGGGTCCAGCGTCTCGTCGGTGTGCAGGTCGACCCCGACGCCCATCTCAGATGCCAGGCCGAACAGCGCCCGGACGTCCGCCGCCGGGTCGGGACCCGAGTGTGGCGCGCCGCCGACGAGGTCCGCTCCCAGCTCGACCGCCCGCCGCACCGTCGACCGTGCCGCCGTCGGCTCCTCGCCGTCGCCGCTCAGGGGACCCTTCACGAGGGCGACCAGCTGGACGTCGCAGCGGTCGACCACCGCGTCCCGCGCCGCGAGCAGGCCCATCAGCGGCGCCATGGAGCTCGTCGGCGACAGGTTCACGTGGGAGCGGATCGCCGTGCAGCCGTTGGCGACGTAGTCGTCGATCGTGGCAACGGCCCGGTCGCGCACCTCGTCCGCGTCGAGGAGGTGCATGCCCGACGTCCACGCCCGGACGGCGTCCATCAGCTCCCCGGTGGGGTTCTTGAGCCGCCAGGCGGTGTCGACCTTGTCGAGGTGGAGGTGGGGCTCCACGGGTGCCGGGAGGAGGACGGACCCGCCGCAGTCGACGACGGGCTCGTCGGTCCCGGGCTCGATGCTGTCGGCGAGCGCGAGGATCGCGCCGCCGTCGTCGTCGACGCGAAGCTCCAGCGGATCGCCGTCGGCCCCGACCCCGCCCCTCAGGACCGAGGTGGTCACCCGGCGCGGACCGACGAGGTCTCGAACCGGCTCGCCCACCCGCTGGCCGTGAGGGCGTCGGCCTCGGTCCCGGTGGTCGCGTCCTCCTCGAGCTTCCCCGGGTTCAGGATCCCGTAGGGGTCGACATCAGCCTTGAACGCGCGCTGCTCGGCGGAGAAGCCCCGGATCGACGCGCTGGTGAGCTTGGGCCGGTGGATGTTGACCACCAGGCAGCCGAGCTCCTCGGCGACGGCCGACACCTCGGCCAGGCGGCCCGGCACCGATCCGTCGACGCCGTAGGCCACCTGCGGCGACGGTCGTCCGCCGATCCGCTGGCAGGTGCTCGACACCCACGGCTCACCCGGGGTCCGCTCCACGAGCTCGAGCAACGACTCCACCGGCCGGTGCTCGGGCAGCAGGAACAGGACCTCGGCGAGCGTCGGCTGGCCCTTGCGGAGCCACCACATGGCGTGGCCCCACGTGTACTCGTAGCCGGGGAACCCGCGCGGCCCGTCGCCGGTGCGCACATCCATGGTGACCCGACCGCCGTGGCGTCGGGCGACGTCGGCCGCACCGTCGACCGCGGCGGGAGCGACCATGGCCAGCGCGGCGGCGCAGCCGTCGGGAAGGAACTCGGCCAGTGGCGTCAGGTGAGCCGCCATCGCCGCGTTCATCGGCATGCAGTTCTTGAGCTCCAGGCCGTCGGAGACCGTCATGTCCCACCCGAAGCGCATGGCGGACTCGAGATCGTCGAACACGTACATGACGTCGCGCCACTCCCGATGGGCGGTCGTCGCGACCTCGACCTCGGTCACGATGCCGTTCATGCCGAAGCTGAACTGCACCAGGCCGGTCTCGGCGCCGCGCAGCTCCAGGATCCTGGGCTCGACCTCGGCGGTCACCACCCGGAGACCTGTCACGTTGCCGACGTCGGCCAGGCCGCCGTAGCGCATCGAGCCGATCCCGCCGTGGCCGCCGATGACGAAGCCGGCGAGGGTCGACATCCGCTTGCTCGACGGGTGGATCCGCAGCTCCGACCCCTGGGACTCCAGCTCGTCGTCGATGTGCTCGAGCATGGTGCCGGCCCGGGCCCGGACCCAGCCGTCCCCCATGTCGGTCACGCCGACCAGGCCGCTGAGGTCCACGACGATCCCGCCGTCGAGGGGGATCGTCTGGCCGAAGTTGCTCGTCCCGGCCCCCCGGGGCACGACGGGGACCCGGTGTCGGGCACAGGCGGCGAGGAGGGCGACGACCTCCTCCTCGTCGGCCGGCACGGCGACCGCTTCGGCGAGCGAGTCGTTGGTCTGGGCCGCCATGTGAGGGCCCAGAAGAGCGGAGCGGTCGGTGGAGCGACGGCGGATCAGACCCGCCTCGTCGCTGATCGGCACCGACGGCACCGCCGCCCTCACCGCGTCGATCGCAGCGGCTCGCTCAGGTGTTCCGGCCGTCGTCGGCAGCGCCATGGCCGCCATCGTCACGGAGCACTGTTACGGCGGCGTTGCCCGCCCGTGAAGCCCGGTCAACAGAGTGTTGAGAGGGCAGAGTGTTGAGCGGGCAGAGCTGCTCAGTCCTTGAGCGCGGCGAGGAGCTTGAGCGGGGTGTCCTTGGGACTGATCTTGTACCAGGCCTGCTCGATCTTGCCCTTCTCGTCGATCAGGAACGCCGAGCGGATGATGCCCATGAAGGCCCGGCCGTAGAGCTTCTTCTCGCCCCACACGTCGTAGGCCTCGGCCACCTTGTGCTCGGGGTCCGACAGGAGCGGGTATCCGAGCGAGTACTTCTCGTCGAAGCTCGCCTGCTTGGCCGGCAGATCGGGGCTGATGCCGAGGATGGCGGTGTCGCCGATGTCGCCGGCGACGTCGCGGAGCCCGCAGGCCTGGTTGGTGCAGCCGGGGGTGTTGGCCTTCGGGTAGAAGAACACGAGCACCTTCCGGCCCTTGAACGAGGACAGCCGCACGGTGTCGCCGTTCTGGTCCTTCAGACCGATCGCCGGGGCCTTGTCACCAACTTCGAGTCGCGCCATGGGCCGAAGCTAGCGCCTGGCCGACTCCGGCTCGGCCGGACGCGAGGGAGCCGCCCCCGTGAGGGCGGCTCCGTCGAGATTCCCCAGCTGTTGCTCCCCAGCGAACTGGATTCCCCAGCTGTTGTTGCTGTCCCAGCTGTTCCCCAGCTGTTGTTCCCCAGCAGTTGCGGCCGACCGTGGTCGGCCGCAGATCACTTGCCGGACTTGGCGCGAGCCTTGAGTCGGGCACCCGCCGAGACCTTGGCGGCGTTGGCGGCCGGAACCTGGATGGTCTCGCCCGTCTGCGGGTTGCGGCCCGTGCGCGCCGCGCGGCGGGTCTGCTCGAACTTCAGGAAACCGGGGATGGTCAGGGAGTCCTTGCCCTTGGCAACGATCTCGCCGGCGATCTCCTCGAAGTTGTCGAGGACGGACTGCACGTCCTTCTTGGCGATGTCGGTCCGCTGGGAGATCGTCTCCACCAGTTCGGTCTTGTTCATGGTTCCTCCTGGTCGACCCCCCCTGGGGACCGGTCGACGATGACGGTGAATTACCACGATGTAACTACCACGTTGTGAGCCCGGAAGCGAGCTATTCCCTTGAAATTCCAAGGTTCGCGCTCTCCGCGCGAACGCGCCCGCGACCCGGGTGACACCCATCTCGGCCCTCCCGTCGTCGTCCCAGGAGCGCGATCGCGCCCACGACCGCGCACCCGACGAGGAGAGGTGTGGTCCGAACCGGACCGACCTCGCCGATCCGGGTCAGCCGCGGTCGAGAGCGTCGCGGAACGACCCGACCAGGTCGGCCGCGGCCTCGGGCGAGCGCGTCTCGAGAACCCGACGGACCAGAGCCGAGCCGACCACGACGCCGTCGGCCACCTCGCTCACCTCGACCGCCTGCTCCGGGGTCGAGATCCCGACGCCGACGAGCACCGGCAGGTCGGTGACGTCCTTCAGCCGGGAGGCGATGACCTTGGCCGAGCCCGCCAGAGCGTCCCGCTCCCCCGTCACCCCCATGAGGCCGACGGCGTACACGAAGCCGCGCGCCCTCTCCACGATGCGCTCGAGCCGCTCGTCGGGCGCGGTGGGCGCGGCGAGCATGACCGTCTGCAACCCGGCCCCGTCCGCGGCCCGACACCACTCGGCCGACTCCTCGAGCGGCACGTCGGGCAGGATCGCGCCCGACACCCCGCTCGCGATCGCCGAGGCGGCGAAGCGCTCGTAGCCGAACCGGTAGACGAGGTTGACGTACGTCATCACCGCGAGGGGCACGCCGGCGTCGACGCCCGCCAGGTCGTCGAGGATCGCCGGAGGGGTCGCCCCGGACCGGAGGGCCAGCTCCGAGGCCTCCTGGATCACGGGACCGTCCATCACCGGGTCGGAGAACGGGATCCCGACCTCGACGGCGTCCGCTCCGGCCGCGGCCACCGCACGGAGGACGTCGGTCCAGTCCCCCTCGGCACCGGCGAAGAGCCCACCGGTCAGGTAGGGCACCAGGCACTTGCCTCCCGCGCTCCGCCGCGATCGCAGCGCGGATTCGAGGTCGAGCGCGGCGGTCACAGCCGGTCCGCCAGGACGTCCATCATCTGCGCCACGTCCTTGTCGCCCCGACCCGACAGGTTGATGAGCACGCTGCGGCCGGCCAGCTCGGCGCGGGCCCGGGACACCCAGGCGAGGGCGTGGGCCGACTCCAGGGCGGGGATGATGCCCTCGGTCCGGCTCAGCAGCACGAACGCCTCGACGACCTCCGCGTCGGTGACCGGCACGTAGCGGGCCCGACCCGCGTCGGCCAGGTGGGAGTGCTCCGGCCCGACGCCGGGGTAGTCCAGGCCGGCGGAGATCGACTCGGCCTCCATGACCTGACCGAACTCGTCCTGCTTCAGGAAGCTGTGCATGCCGTGGACGATGCCCGGCACGCCATCGCCGATGGCCGCTCCCCCGGCGGGCTCCACCCCGACGAGGTCCACCGACGGCACCTCCGCGAACCCGGAGAAGATGCCAGCCGCGTTGGAGCCGCCGCCGACGCAGGCGACCACCACGTCGGGCGGCCCGCCGAGCAGCTCGTCGCACTGGTCCGCGGCCTCGGAGCCGATCACCCGGTGGAACTCCCGCACCATCCACGGGTACGGGTGCGGGCCCATGACGGAACCCAGGCAGTAGTGCGAGTTCTCGACCGTCCCGACCCAGTCCCGCATGGCCTCGTTGACGGCGTCCTTGAGCGTGCGTGAGCCCGACAGCGCCGGGGTCACCTCGGCGCCGAGGAGACGCATCCGGAAGACGTTGAGCTCCTGGCGGGCCATGTCGACCTCGCCCATGTACACCAGGCACTCCATGCCGAGCAGCGCCGCGGCGGTGGCCGTGGCGACACCGTGCTGGCCGGCGCCGGTCTCGGCCACCAGCCGGGTCTTGCCCATGCGCCGGGCCAGCAGCGCCTGGCCGAGGACGTTGTTGATCTTGTGCGAGCCGGTGTGGTTGAGATCCTCGCGCTTGAGCAGGACGCGGCAGCCGAGCTCCTCGGACAGCCGGTGGCACTCGGTCACGGGGCTGGGGCGACCGGCGTAGGACCGCAGCAGCTCGTCGAGCTCGGCCCGGAAGACGTCGTCGGCCCAGGCGTCGCGGAAGGCGGCGTCGAGCTCGATCAGCGCCGGCATCAACGACTCGGGGACGAACCTGCCGCCGAAGCGGCCGAAGCGCCCGGTGTCGTCGGGCTCGCCCATGACGGGCCGCTCGGCGGAGGGCTGTGGGGCGTCGGTCACGGGCGGTCACGGTAGCGGTCGCTCCCGCAGGCCCAGAAACGCGTTCCGCCAGGGGGCGTCGACCGGTCGTCGGGCCCGGAACGGCCGTCGACCGCGACCCGTCGTCAGGATCCGGGCGGGTGCGAGGCGACGACGCCGGCTACAGGCCGGCGTCGGCCCAGTCGAACGGACCGTGGCCCTCGGGGTGGTACGGCTGCGGTGCCGCCGCCCGGGCGTTGCGCACGAACCGCTGGACCTTGAGAGGGTCCTTCCGGGACGGATCGCCGTCGGCCTGCACGCCGGTGGACGTGTCGACACCCCACGGCTGGACCTCGGAGACGGCCCGACCGACGTTCTCGGGAGTCAGGCCCCCGGCCAGGATCATCCGGCGGTTCACCGGGACGCCCTCGGCCAGGGCCCAGTCGAACACCTTCCCGGAGCCGGGCACCGGCGAGTCGAGCAGGAGCGCGTCGGCGCCGTACTCGTCGACGTGGCCGAGGGCCGGGTCGCCGGCGGCCAGAGCCACGATCAGCGCCTGCACGTAGGGACGGATCTCCGCCGCGTCCTGCGGCGTCTCGTGGCCGTGGAGCTGCGCCGCGCGCAGCCCCGCCTCGAGCACGATGTCGATCACCTGCTGGGGCGCCTGATCCCTGAAGACGCCGACGGTGACGATCTCGGGCGGGAGCCGCTTGACGATGTCACGGACGGTCCCGACGTTCACCTGGCGGCGGCTCGGGGCGAAGACGAACCCCACGGCGTCCGCTCCGAGGGCGGTCGCCATGAGGGCGTCCTCCTCGTTGGTGATGCCGCAGATCTTCACGAACACACCCGGCAAGCTACCGGCGCGGAGCGGCCCGGCCGTGGAGGGTTTCGGCGCGCCGGCGCACCGACGGGAGGGATCCGACCGCAGCGGTCTCCCCCGACGGCGTCACTCGGCCCGGAGCGTGTTCGACAGGTGGATGCGCGCCGCCCGACGTCCGGGCAGGAGGGCCACCAGGTTGGCCACCAGCAGCGTCGCCGGGATGCTCAGCGCGAGCACCCACCACAGGACGGGCGACACGTAGACGAGCGGCGTCGCCCCGGCCACCCAACGCCAGGCCGCCACGCCGGCCAGGACGCCGAGCGGGATGCCCACGAACAGCCCCGCGGCCGCCAGCGTGGAGCCCTGCCACGCGAACGACCCACGTGCCTGGCGCGGGGTCAGGCCGAGCGCCCGGAGCACCGCGATCTCGCCGCGCCGCCGACGGATCGTGCTGGCGGTCGCGTGGCCGAGAGCGCCGATCGCCAGGAACACGGTGAAGGCGGCGAACAGCAGAGGAAGGGTCCGGACGTTGCGCAGGTTCTGGGCGTCCGCGGGCATCGAGGCCCGCTCCACCGTCGCCGGGTCGCCGCCCGCCAGCTCGACGATCGGGGCCACCACGTCGTCGAGCTGCGACGGGTCGGCCAGCGAGACCATGTAGGCCACGGTCGTCGGAGGAGGCTCGACCCCGGGTGCGGTCGGGGTGCGTCCGATCATGCGCTCCAGGTCGGGCTGCGGGACGAGCGCGCCCTGGTCGAAGCTCGAGTGCGGTGTCTGGGGAAGCAGCACCGTGCCGACGACCTGGGTCGGGTCGTCGTCCGGTCCCATCGCCACGGTGTCACCCACCTCGATGCCGCGTGCCGAGGCCGTCGCCGGGCCCAGAGCCACCTCTCCCGGGCGCTGGGGCAGCCGTCCTGACAGCGCGGTGAGCGCCGTGGAGCCGCGGACGTCGACCAGCGAGTAGGTGGGCACGGGGCGTCCGTCCATCTCGAGCTGCTCGCGACGCATGGCCGCGATCGCCGTGACCCGCTCGTCCTCGACCACCCGGGACACCGCGGCGTCGACCGAGCCGTCACCTCCGTCCGGAGGCGGGAACACGAGCGCGTCCCACACGACCCCGAAGCGCTCGGGGTTGGCGACGGCGTCGTCGATGCCGGCCCGGAGCGTCAGGGCCCCGACGACCCCGAGCACCCCGACGGCGCAGGCCACGAGCGCGGCGCGGACCGGGACGGCCCGCCGCCCGCTGCCCGGGTCGAGCGCCATGCCCGTGCCGATCAACGGCGTCACCGGCAGCCCGGTCCGCGCCGCGGCCTGCGGCGCCCACGCCGGGTGGCGCTGGGCGGAGCCCCCGGCTCCCGGACGGCTCGCGCTCCAGGCGCTCCACCAGGCCGCTCCCATCACGGCCGCGACGACGAGCACCACCCCGGCCAGGAGCACGGGCCAGTCGACCTGGATGCCGAGGTCGGGATCCAGCTCGCGGGCCAGCCCGATGGGCAGCCACCACGACGTCACCACGGCCGTCACGACCGCCACGACCCCCGCCACGGCCGCGGTCACCACGTACGGTCGGGCCAGGGAGCGGGTGACCTCCGACCGGGTCATCCCGAGATGGCGCAGCGCCGTCACGTCGCCCGCTCCGGAGCGGACGGAGCGGATGAGCGCCTGACCCAGCAGGACCGCTCCCGCTGCGGCCATGGCTGCTGCGAACAGGAGCAGTCCGGTCGTCTCCAGGTCGATCCCGTTGGTCACGCGCTTGGAGTTCTCGGCCAGGTCCTCGACCGGCAGGTTCGGGGCGCCGAGGAGGCGCGTGACGTCGCGCGTGAACCGTGGAACGTCGGCCTGGCCGTTCTCCAGCCGGACCATGAGGTTCGAGAACGACGCCGTCTCGGCGCCGTAGCGGTCCCAGTACGGCTTGCCGACCATCAGCGAGCCGGCCGCCGGGATGGCCGTCCGCTCGAACGGCGAGTCCGCCATGCCCACGATCCGCAGCGGCGTGGCCGGCCCCGCCGGAGGCGACGCGAAGTCGTTCTCCATGAGCTGCTGGGCGGAGTACAGGTGGAGCGTGACGGTGTCGCCGACCCGGTAGGGCGACTCGGCGTCGGGCGCCGGACGCGAGATCACGGCCTCGTCGACGGCGTCGGGATCCGCGGCGCGTCCCTCCACGATGCGGGGCCGATCCACCTCGGTGAACAGCGGCCCGTCGACGGCCACGAACGCCCCCAGCCCGTCGGACTCGGCGTTGAGCGTGATCCCGAAGGCCCCGGCCGCCTCGACGTAGGGCAGCTCGGCGACCTTCGACCAGTCCGGCTGGTAGATCCCGATCTGGCTGGCGAAGGCGATCGCGTCGGACGCCAACGTCTCGTCGCGCAGCCGCTCCCAGGACGAGGCCGACCTGCGAGCTCCCGCCACCGCGGCGATCGTGAAGCCGGCGGTCAGTCCGGCGAGCACCCCCAGCACGACGAGGGACCGCCACGTGCTCCTGATCGTGGTCCGAGCGACCAGCGCCTCACCGTCCATGGACCCATGTTGGGTCGGATCGGCGGGCGGAGGAAGGGGGAGCCCACACCGATCGCGGTGGTGCCAGCACCCCCCACGCGATCAGGGCAGGGCCACCCGCAGCGCCGCCAGCGCACCGGCGGGATCCCCTGCCGTCACCAGGTGCTCGCCCACCAGCACCGCCTGGTAGCCCGCCTCGGCCAGGGCCATGGCGTCGTCGCGGCCGCGGACGCCGGACTCCGCGACCCGCACCGTGTCGGCGGGCATCACGCCGGCCATCCGCACCGCCCGGGCCTGGTCGACCTCGAACGTCACGAGGTCGCGCTGGTTCACGCCGACCAGGTCACCGGCGGTGGTGGCGAGCGCGCGCTCGAGCTCCGCCTCGTCGTGCACCTCGACGAGCACGTCCAGGCCGATCTCGGCCGCCAGCGCGGCGAAGTCCCGGAGCTCGGAGTCGTCGAGGGCGGCGACGATGAGGAGCACGCAGTCGGCCCCCATCAACCGGGCGTCGCACACGTCGTTGGCCGAGACCGTGAAGTCCTTGCGCAGGACCGGCAGCTGGACGGCGCCCCGTGCTGCGACCAGGTCCTCGACCGACCCGCCGAAGGACTCCCGGTCCGTGAGCACCGACAGGCAGGTCGCCCCTGCCGACGCGTAGTCGGCGGCGAGCGCAGCGGGGTCCAGGTCGACGAACAGGTCGCCCTTGGACGGCGAGCGACGCTTCACCTCGGAGATGACGGCCAGTCGGGTCGCGGCGGCGAGCGCGTCGCGGAAGCCCCTGGTGGGCGGCAGCTCCTTGGCCACCTGCACGAGCTCGTCGGTGACGCGGTCGTCCAGGGCGGCCTCGGCCCGGTGACGGGCGACGATGGCGTCGAGGTAGGTGGCCATGAGGTCCCGACGGTACCCCGGCGACGGGACCAGCCCAGATATGCCTTGACATTCATATGATCGTGGGGTCATATGAATGTCGTGCTCGATGTGTTCACGGTGCTGGCCGAACCCCGGAGACGGGCCATCCTCGACGAGCTGCGGCAGGGCGAGGTGTCGGTCGGAGACCTGGTCGAGAGGTTGGGCGCGACCCAGCCCGCGATCTCCAAGCACCTCCGGGTGCTGCGCGACTGCGGGATGGTCGACGTGCGACCGGACGGCAAGCAACGCATGTACCGGCTCGACGACGACGCCCTCCGGGACCTCGACGCCTGGCTGCAGCCCTACCGGCAGCGTTGGTCCACGGTCCTCGACCGTCTCGGTGACCACCTCGACGCCACCCGGGGCACGCCGGGCGCATCGGCTCCGCACACCACCACGACCCCAGGAGGGGACCCATGACACCCACGACCGTCACCAGCCCGCTCGGCGCCGTCGTCCGCGACGACGACGGCATGCGCCTCGAGTTCGTCCGCACCTACCCGGATCCGATCGAGAGGGTGTGGGCCGCCGTGACCGACGCCGACGAGCTCGCCCGGTGGTTCGGCACCTGGCGGGGGGACCCGTCCACCGGCACGGTCGAGCTCGCGATGATCGAGGGGGACGGCGACTTCCACCCGGCGTCGATCGTCGAGTGCCGCGCTCCGCACCGCCTCGCCGTGGTGGTCCCGAGCCCGGACGGCGACTGGCCGCTGTCGGTCGAGCTGTCGGAGTCCGACGGGGAGACCACCCTCGTGTTCGTCCATCGGATGGCCGAGCCGTACGACGCCACCTCGATCGGACCGGGCTGGCACTACTACCTCGACCGCCTGGGAGCGCTCATCGCCGGCTCACCGATGCCCGAGGGCGACGACTGGCCGACCTACGAGCCGCTCGGCCCGGCCTACCCGCTCCCCTCCTGATCACCGCGCCGGCCCACGGGACGTCGACCGGCTGTCGGATTCCGGCCCTGCCCGGGTATCCGACAGCCGGTTCGCGTCGGAGGGCGGTCAGGGGCCGACGAACGGGAGCTCGACGACCGTCCCGGTCGCGCCGCCCACGTCGACGGTCGCGCCGGGCTCGACCGTGCGGTGCAGCATCCCCATGGCGATCGGCGCCCCCAGCGTCGGCGAGAACGCGGAGCTGGTGACGGCGCCCCGCTCGGTCCCCTCGAGGAGCACCGGGGTGCCGGGCCCGGGCACCGCGACGTCGCCCGCCGCCGCGTCGAGCACCACACCCCGGAGGTGGCGCGGCACGTTGCCGCCGCGGCTGTCGATGCGGGCCACGAGCTCCTGACCCGTGTAGCAGCCCTTGGTGAAGCTGACCGATGCGTCGATCAGCCACTGGCCCGCCTCGGCCGGGATCGTCGAGGAGTCCAGCTCGTGGCCGAGCGCCGGCCAGCCCTGCTCGACGCGCAGCACGTGCAGCGCCAGCGGGTCGCCGACCGGCACCGCCTCGGGCACCACCGGCGCCGCGCCGCCCTCGGGACCGAACACGTCCACGCCGTCGAGCCCGCGCCAGTCGACCCACGACGTGAGCTCGGCCCCGTCGACGTCGAGCCCGACCTCGCCAGCGAGAGGTCCCCTGAGCGCCACGCACGCCCGAGGCGACGGCTCGATCGTGACGTCGACGCGCAGGAGGAACCGTCGCAGACGGGCGAGGAGGCGCTCGCCCCAACCCGCGTCCACGTCGATGAGCAGCTCCACGGGGCCGGTCCGGCGGATTCGGAACCACGCATCGACCTTGCCCTGCGGCTCCAGGACGAGCGACCAGGTCTGCTGGCCTTCGGGCAGCGCCGCGACGTCGGCCGAGATCTGACCCTGCAGGAAGGTCACGGCGTCGGCGCCGGTCACCCGCAGCACGTCACGGTGGTACTCGAACGCCGCCACGTCGGTCCGAGCGGTGCTCACACCGTCCTCGATCGCACTCATGTCGACTCCCCTACCCCGTTCGACTCCCCGACCCGGTTCGACGCCACTCCCCCGTCGAGGACCGCACGGCGCTGGGCGGTCATCCGCTCCGCGGCGGGCACCGCCGACAGCAGCGCCTTGGCCTTGTTGCGGGTCTCGAGCTCCTCGTCGGCCGGCTCCGAGTCGGCGACCACGCCGGCACCCGCCTGCACGCAGGCGCGCCGCATGCCGTCGGGCCCGGGCGGGTCCACGAGCATCGTGCGGATGGCGATCGCCGTGTCGATGTTGCCGGAGAAGTCGACGTAGCCGACGATGCCGGCGTACGGGCCCCGCTTGACCGGCTCGAGGTCGTCGATGATCTCCATGGCCCGGACCTTGGGAGCGCCCGAGACCGTCCCCGCGGGCAGCGTGGCCCGCAGGACGTCGATCGGGGTGCGCCCCTCGGCCAGCTCGCCCGAGACCTGCGACGTGAGGTGCATGACGTGGCTGTAGCGCTCGAGCGTCATCAGCTCGTCGACCTGGCACGTCCCGTACGTGACGACCCGTCCCACGTCGTTGCGGGCCAGGTCGACCAGCATGATGTGCTCGGCCCGCTCCTTGGGGTGCTCCAGGAGCTCCGCGGCGAGCTTGCGATCGTGCTCGTCGGTGCGGCCGCGGAACCGGGTCCCGGCGATGGGCCGCGAGATCACCCGACCGTCGAGCAGCTGGACCATCGGCTCGGGAGAGCACCCGACCAGCGTGAGGTCGTCCTCGCGCATGAGGAACATGTAGGGGCTGGGGTTGACCTGGCGCAGGGTCCGGTAGATGTCGAGCGGCTCGGCGGAGGTGGTGAAGTCGAAGCGCTGGGCGAGCACGACCTGGAAGATGTCGCCGGCGAGGATGTGCTCCTTGGCGGCGTCGACGGCGCGCTCGTAGTCGCCGTCCGACATCGACGACACGACGTCGACCGACTCCTCGGCCCGGATCGGCGGCTCGACCAGCGGCTCGTCGAGAGGGGTCGCGCCGTCGTCGGCCATGCGCTGCAGGCGGACGACCGCGTCGTCGTACGCCTCGTCGACGGCACGGTCGTCCGCACCGTTCGCCACGAACGCGTTGGCGACCAGCGTCACCTGCTGGGACCAGTGGTCGTAGGCGGCGATCTCGCCGATCACCGACAGGACGGCGTCGGGCCAGCCGCGGTCGTCGGTGGGCACGTCGGGAAGGTGCTCGACCTCCCGGACCACGTCGTAGCCCAGGTACCCCATCACGCCCGAGTGCAGGGGCGGCAGGTCCGCGACCTCGGAGCCGATCGCGGCGGCGAGCTCTTCGGACGACGGCGTGCGCAGGTCGTCCAGGAGGACCTCGAGGGCCGCCAGGATCCCGTCGTCGGTCGGCAGGCGCTCCACCAGGTCACCCGGCAGGTCGCCGGTGATCTCCACCTGCCGACCGCGGGCCACGAGGCGTACGCGGGGGTCGCGACCCACGAACGACCATCGGCTCCAGCGTCCGCCGTGGTCGACGGACTCGAGGAGGAATCCCGGACGGGCCGGGGTGCCGTCGGCCGGCGAGTCGGGACCGCACCACCGCACGAACGCCGCGACCGGCGTCGTCAGGTCCGCGAGCAGGGTCCGGGTGACGGGGACCACCCGGTGGTCGCGGGCGAGGGCACGGAACTGCTCGCGGGACAGCATCGGGGCTCCGCGCCGATCAGGCCGGGCCGGGACGTTCGGTGGTCTGCTCGTCGGTCCCGAACGATCGGAACCAGCACGTGTAGGCGCCGGTGTGGCAGGCGCCCTTGCCCTCCTGCTCGACCAGGAACAGGAGGGCATCGCCGTCGCAGTCGTAGTGGGCGGAGCGGATGAACTGCCGGTCGCCCGACGTGTCACCCTTGCGCCACACCTCCTGGCGCGACCGGGACCAGAAGACGGTGCGGCCCTGCTCCAGGCTCATGCGGAGGGTCTCAGCGTTCATCCACGCCATCATCAGGACCGCTCGGGTCTCGGCGTCCTGGACGATGGCCGGGACGAGGCCGTCGGAGTCGTAGCGGATCTGCTCCAGGTCCTCGTCGCGGACCGGGACGGGGGTGACCGCGGGGCTCGGGGACGTGCTGTCGGCGGGTGGGCACATGGTGGGTCAACTGTAGGAGCGCGCCACCGTGGTGCGACAACCACGTTCCGGCGCCGGAGCGGAGCCGCTCTGTTCTCGGATCTCGACACTTTCCGGTCGATGCACAGGAACAGAGCGGGCGGCTCAGAGGTGACGGCGTCCGTCAGAGGTAGAGCCCGGTGTGGCCCGCATCGAGGCGCTCGGAGGCCAGGGCGTGGATGTCGCGCTCGCGGAGGATGA
>JAEYSR010000196.1 GCA_023434535.1 Actinomycetes bacterium | reverse complement strand
ACCGTCGCCGACGGAGCGGCGTTCGTCGGCAGCAACGACGGCAGCGTCCACTCGCTCGACGTCGCCACGGGCGCCAAGCGATGGGAGTCCCCGATCGGCTACGAGGTCGTGTCGTCGCCCGCCGTCGCGGGAGGTTCGGTCGTGATCGGGTCCGACAAGCTCTATGCGCTGGACCAGGCGACCGGACAGCAGCGCTGGGCTGCGCCGACCGACGCCGAGATCGTGTCGTCGCCCGCCGTCGACGGCGACACCGTCGTGGTCGGCTCCAACGGCGGCAGCCTCTACGGGATCTCCCTCGCCGACGGCGCCCAGCGGTGGACGACGTCTCTCGGCTCCGCCATCCACTCCTCGCCGCGCACGATCGGCGGCGTGGCGTACGTCGGGACCGAGGGCGGTCAGCTCCACGCCGTGCAGGTCGCCGACGGCACGGTGCTCTGGACGGCCGACCTCGGAGCGACGATCAACTCCTCCCCGGTGGTGACCGACGAGCGCGTCGCCGTCGGCACCGAGGCGAACCGCCTCGTGGCGATGGACCGGATCACCGGCGACGTCGAGTGGACGTGGCAGGGCATCCGCAAGGTCGACTCGTCCCCGGCGCTCGGAGACGGGTGGGTGGTGGTCGGCAGCAACGACAAGGCGGTCCACGTCATCGACTGGGACGACGGCACGGAGCTCGGCCGGTTCAGCACGGCTGGCCCCGTCGTCTCCTCGCCCCGGGTCGACGGCGACATGGTGTACGTCGGCAGCAACGACGACCGCCTGTACGCCCTCCGGGTCGGAGCCCCGTGAGCACCGGTGAGCACCGGGTGGTCGTCCGCCAGGACGGTCGGGTCCCGCTGGTGCTGATCGTGACCGACCGACTCCCGATCGGACGCGCGGGCGACGGACTCATCGTCGACGACGACCGCGTGTCGCGACGTCACTGCGAGCTCGCGGTCCACGACGGCGTGCTGACGGTTCGTGACCTCGCCAGCAGCAACGGCACCCTGGTCAACGGATCGGCCATCGCCGGGCGCCGCGGCCTCGAGCCCGGCGACGTGGTGGAGCTGGGTGGAGTCGTCGTCGAGGTCCTCGGGACGTCCCAGAGGGTGACCGAGATCAGAGCGGAGGCCGACGTCGACGAGCTGGGTGCCACGATCGTGGGTCGACTCGACCCGGGCACGCCCACCGAGGAGGTCGGCTCGGTCCCGGCCGTGGTGGCGGGCGGCGCCGTCGACTCCGCCCAGGAGGCCGACAGCCTGCGGGCCTCGGTGGTCGGCACGACACTGACCCTCGTCATCAGCGACATCGTCGACTCGACGACCCACGTGCACCGGCTCGGCGACCGCGAGTGGCTGCGGCAGCTGGGCCGCCACGACGAGATCTCACGCCAGCAGATCCAGCGCTTCCGCGGCACCGTCGTCAAGGGCCAGGGCGACGGCTTCCTGCTGACGTTCCCGTCCGCCCGGCACGCGCTGCTGGCATCCACGGCGCTCCAGCGCGCGCTCGCCGCCGAACGCTCGGCCGATCCCGACTTCACCGTGCGCGTCCGCATCGGCGTCCACACCGGCGAGGTCATCCACTCCGGCGGCGACGTCTTCGGACGACACGTCCACCGGGCCGCGCGGGTGGCGTCGACCGCCGACGGCGACGAGGTGGTCGTGTCCTCGCTGGTCCGTGAGCTCGCGGAGACCATGGGCGACCTCCGATTCGGGCCCGCCGTGGAGGTCGAGCTCAAGGGGTTCGAGGGGGTCCACACCGTGCACCAGCTGCACTGGGACGTGAGCGGCGCCTGATCGCGGCGTGAGCGGTCCCGTCTAACGTTCTTCTCGAGGAAGAACCCGCAAGGGAACTCGGGAGGGAAACCGATGACGAACCAGTTCGACCCGAACGCGCACGGACAGCCGCCGGGAGCGGCCCCGGCGCCCGGAGCGCCGGACGTGAAGGCCGCCGCCAGCTCGGCGACGAGCTACCTCAGAGGACCGGTCGGCCGGTCCGAGCGTCGTCCCACGCCACGGTTTACGGTCCTGCTCGCCGTGGCCGGAGCGCTCCTGATGACCGTCGGCCCCCTCGCCGCAGCATCGGTGGCCGAGGTGTCCGACGGTCTGATGACGGTCCTGTTCCTGCTGCTGCTCGGGGGCGGCTACGCCCTCGTGTGGCTGTTCCGCAACGGGCCCCTGGCCACCGCCGGCGCCACCGCCAGCGCCATCGCCCTGCCGATGCTCCTGGCCGTCGCGTTCGACAGCGACAGCGGGAGCGGCAACGTCGGTCTCGTGCTCCTGCTCAGCTTCGCCGGCTGGCTGGCGGCGTACCTGGTCGGCCCCGGACGCGGACACGTGGTGTACGCCGGCTTCGCCATGACCGGCCTGGGTCTGTGGCTGGTGGACAAGGTTGGCGGGAGCGGGGAGCTCAGCGACCCCACCGTCCCGGTGCTCTGGGGCTTCGTCATCATCGGCGCCCTGTGGCTCGGGGCCGGCTACGGGCTCGACAAGCTGAACCTGGCCGGGGTGGCCACAGCGTTCGTGGGGTCCGGGGCTGCGTTCGTCGTGACCGCAGGCTTCTGGGTGATGGCCATGACCGGGGCCACCGCCATGGGCGACGTCGCCGGCGACAACCCCTTCTCCTCCGGTTCCTTCGGCGGATCGATCGGCTCCGACGACTACGCCGGGTTGATCCTGCCCGGCGTGGCTCTGCTCGCCGTCGGGGTCGGAGCGATCCGCTACGGCGTCGGGGCGAGCCGTCGGGCCACCGCCTGGGTCGGCACGTTCGCCTTCGCCATCGGAGGCTTCTCCCTGATCACCGGTCTGTTCAGCTCCAACGGCGCCCTGCTGGTGATCGCGATGGTCCTGATCGGTGCGGGTGTCGTGGCCGGCGCCTGGTTCCTGAGCGGACCTCTCGGCGAGGCCGACGAGCTGTCGGACTCGCCCTCGTTCGCCCAGGTCGGTCTGCTCCAGGCGATCAAGGAGGCCGTGCCGACCCGCACGCCGACGCCCGCCCCGGCAGCGCCGTACGCGACGGCCCAGCCCGGCCAGCCGGCCCAGCCGTTCCAGACCCAGCCCACCCAGCAGGCCCAGCCGTTCCAGGCCCCGAGCGCCGCACCGGCGGCGCAGCCCGACCCGTCGTCGCCGCCGCAGCCCGGCTGGTGGTTGGCATCCGACGGCAACTGGTACCCGCCGTCGCAGGCCAGCGGGGCGGCTCCCGCCGCGCCGGCCGCTCCTGCAGCCGACGGACCTCCGGCTCCGGGCTGGTGGATGGCGTCCGACGGCAACTGGTACCCGCCGCAGGGCGGCTGACCCGACCGACCGACACGATCGAGGAGACGGGACCCCGATGAGCGACGCACCGCAGGGACCGGGTTGGTGGCAGGCCTCCGACCTCAAGTGGTACCCGCCCGAGGACCAGCAGCGCTCCGGCCGACGCTCCGGTCCCGGATGGGTGCTGCCCGCAGCACTCCTCGCCGTGGTCGCCCTCATCGCCGGCATCGGCGCCTTCGTCGTCCTCAACGACGACACCGCCGACGCCAGCCCCGTCGCACTCGAAGCCGCCAACACCACCGGCACCGACCCCTTCACCGACTCCGTCACCATCACCGAGATCACCGAGTTCCCCGACACCGTCCAAGCCGTCACCAACGAGCTCACCTCGCAGATGACCACCGACGACACGACCGGCACCCTCACCACCACCGGCACCACCCCCGGCCTCTACGGCGGAACCCGCGACAACACCGCCTGCGACCCCGCCAAGCTCGCCACCTACCTCACCGACAACCCCGACAAGGCCGGCGCGTGGGCCTCGGCCCAGAACATCGACGCCGACGACGTCGCCGACTTCATCGCCACCCTCACCCCCGCCTACCTGACCACCGACACCCTCGTCACCAACCACGGCTTCAAGAACGGCAAGGCCACCCCCCGCCCATCCGTCCTCCAGGCCGGCACCGCCGTCCTCATCGACGACACCGGCACCCCACGCGTTCGCTGCAGCTGCGGCAACCCACTCACGAAGCCCACCACCACCGGCCTCGCCGACGTCGCCACCACCGGCACGCCCTGGGCCGACTACACGGCCGACACCGTCACCACCATCACCGCCGGCGCCGCCCTCGGCACCGACGACACCCCCGACACCTTCACCTTCACCGACATCAACACCGGCGACACCTACCAACAACCACCCGCCACCGCCGGGACGACGACGCCCACCGCACCGCCGACCACGGCCGCGCCCAAGGGGCCGCCGGTGGTGCTCACCGAGACCGGTGTTCGCATCACCCGACCCGACGGGACGGTCGTGGAGCATTCGGCGAACGGGAGCAACTGGGAGGCCGTGAAGGCCGATCTGACCGCGGCGCTCGGCACACCCACGTCCGCGACGGACGGCGGGAACGGTCCGTGCGACCCGTGGATCTACGACTGGGACTCGTTCCGGCTGTTCAGCTACTTCGCCCCGGGTGGCTCGTTCTATGCCTCCGTCGGAGCATCGCCAGGACAGACCACCAACACGTCGGTCGCCAGCGAGAAGGGGCTCGTGGCCGGGGCTCCTGCCGCCTCGATCCAGGCACTGCATCCGGAGGCCCGTCGGGTCACGCCCAACGAGTACAACTACTCCGAGGGGCCCGATCCCTACTTCATCGACGTCGACGGCTCCGGCATCGGCCTCGTGATCACCACGGACGACGCGATCGTCACCGGGATCAGCGCCGCCCAGTACTCACCGGAGGAGGAAGCCGGTGACTGCTGAGAACCTCACCCTGGCCGCGCCGCGCCGCGTGGCCGTCGCCACCGACGGCAGCGACGGCGCCCTGCGCGCCGTGGCGTGGGCGCGGGACCTGGCCGACCGTTCGGGCGCGTCGCTCACGGTCATCCAGGTGCTCGACGCCGGCGAGGGTCACCGGATCGGGGAGCGCGCCGCAGCGCTGCGATCCTCCCTCGGCGACGGCGCCGTGGTGGAGGTCCGCTGCGGCGACGACGTCGCGGCATGTCTGGTCGCCGCCGCGGAGGAACTGGGCATCGACCTGCTGGTGGTGGGCAACTCCGGCATGCGTGGGCGGACCGAGTTCCTGCTCGGCAACGTCGCCAACCGCGTCACCCACCAGGCTCGGTGCTCCGTGCTGGTCGTCAACTCGAACGAGCTGGCGGACCACTCCGCGCCGACCGCGGAGCAGCCGTCGACCGGTGCTCGGGCCAAGGAGATCGCCGCAACCCTCGGCGGACTGGTGATCGAGTGGCGACGCAGCTCACGCAACGGCAACGACCGATCCGACTCCGACGGCCCGCGACTGCTCCGCGAGGCCCTCGAGCGGCTCGGACCGACGTTCGGGAAGCTCGGTCAGATGCTGTCGACGCGGCCCGACCTGATCCCGCCCGAGTACGTCGCCGAGCTGGAACGGCTGCAGTCGTCTGTCCCTCCGATGGACGAGGCCGCCGTGGTCCGGGTGATGGAGGCCGAGCTGGGCGTCCCGTGGGAGGACGTCTTCGCCGACATCGATCCCGTCCCGCTCGCAGCGGGCACGATCGGCCAGGTCCACCGTGCCCGGCTCTCGGACGGCACCGCGGTCGTGGTCAAGGTCCAGCGGGAGGGCATCGCCGCCACCATCGAGAACGACCTGACGCTTCTGGAGCAGGCCGGACGGGCGCTGCACCGCTCGCAGCGAGTTCGCCGGGTCGTCGACCTGCCCACTGCTCTCGGCACCCTCGGCGCATCGCTCACCGCCGAACTGGACTTCCGTCTGGAGGCGGCGAACCTCGACCGGATGGCCGACGTCCTGGAGGCGTTCCCGCTGTTGGCGGTCCCCCGCTGCCACCACGAGCTGTCGTCGGCCCGCCTCCTGGTCATGGACGAGGTGCCCGGTGTGCCGATCTCCGAGGTGCCCGACGACGCTGACGGGACCGAGGCCGCCCGCCAGCTGCTGCGGAGCTTCTTCGCCCAGATCCTCGAGCACGGCTTCTTCCACGCGGACCCCCACCCCGGCAACCTGCTGTGGGACGACGGGACCATCTGGATGATCGACCTCGGGATGGTCGGCGTGCTCGACGACGAGGCCCGCGGCCGACTCGTCCTGCTGATGCTGGCGCTCGCCCGGCGAGAGACCGCGACGATCGTCGAGCTGACGGTGCCGGCCGGGTCGTCGGTCGAACCCGCCGCACTCGAGGCCTACACCGCCGGGCTGGACGAGCTGTTGGGCGACGTCCAGGGACGGTCGATGGCGGAGCTGGACATGGCCGAGGTGCTCGACCGGATGACGCGGCTGTCGGCCTCCCACGGCGTGGCGCTCCCGACCGAGCTGATGATGGTCGGCAAGGCGCTCGGCCAGACGCAGATGACCGTCGCGGCGCTCGCGCCCGACGTCGACCCGGTGCAGGAGGCCAGTCGGTTCGTCGTCCGCTCGCTGTCCTCCCGGGTGGTCCGGCGCTTCGACCCGCAGCAGATCGCGTTCGAGGTCGAGCGGTTCCACCTCCGGCTACGGCAGCTGAGCGACACCGTCGGGGCCCTGAGCGGATCTCGGCCCGGGCAGTCCCTGGAGCTCGGGTTCCGCTCGGCGTCGGTCGAGCGGTCGATCCAGCGCGCCGGCCGGACGATCGGCCTCGGCCTGTCGGCGGGGCTGGCGTGGATCGCAGCGGGCTCGGCAGAGAGCGCCGCACGGAAACGAGCGATGACGGGCGTGGCGGTCGGACTGACCGCTGCGTTCGGCACCGAGATCGTCAGGAGCCCGAGATGAGCGATGCACCGCAGGGACCCGGTTGGTGGCAGGCCTCCGACCTCAAGTGGTATCCGCCCACGTCCACACCCGGGACCGGCACGGCCGGCGGTGCGACCGCGCCCTCCGGGCAACGGGCCAGCAAGCGCTGGATCCTGCCCGTGGCCGTCGTCGCCGTCGTCGCGCTCGTCGCCGGCATCGGCGCGTTCGTCCTGCTCAACGACGACCAGGCCGATGCCACCGTCGCACTCGAGGCCGCCAACACCACAGGCCCCGACCCCTTCACCGACTCCGTCACCATCACCGAGATCACCGAGTTCCCCGACACCGTCCAGGCCGTCACCAACGAGCTCACCTCGCAGATGAGCACCGACGAGGCAACCGGGACCCTCACCACCACCGGCACCACCCCCGGCCTCTACGGCGGCACCCGCGACAACACCGCATGCGACCCCGCCAAGCTCGCCGCCTACCTCACCGACAACCCCGACAAGGCGAAGGCCTGGGCGGCCGTCCAGAACATCGAGCCCGACCAGATCGCCGACTACATCAACACCCTCACCCCCGCCTACCTCACCACCGACACCCTCGTCACCAACCACGGCTTCAAGAACGGCAAGGCCACTCCCCGCCAAGCCGTCCTCCAGGCCGGCACCGCCGTCCTCATCGACGACGCCGGCACCCCACGCGCCCGCTGCAGCTGCGGCAACCCCCTCACCCGGCCGGCCACCACGACCAACGTCACCAAGGCCACCACCACCGGCACACCCTGGCCGAGCTTCGCCACGGACACCGTCACCACCATCACCACCGGCCCGACCCTCGGCACCGACGACACCCCCGACACCTTCACCTTCACCGACATCACCACCGGCGACACCTACCAACAACCGCCCGCCAGCGCCGGAACCACCTGGGTGGCGGTCGGCCAGGAGGTGCTGCCGGGAGTCGGCGTGCAGGACGGCCGAGGCATCGTCTGGACCAGCTCCGACGGCGCCACGTGGAACCAGACCGCCACCACGCCCGGTCCTCTCGCAGCCGTGGCCCGGGGCGACGACAAGTTCGTGGCCGTGGGCAGCGGGCCCGAGCAGGACATGGCCACCGGTGTGGTCCTGTCGAGCGAGGACGGCACCACGTGGTCCAACCCGGCGGCGACCCCGTTCCCCTTCATCGACGTGGCCTACGGCAACGGCGTGTGGGTGGCGATCGGAAGCGGCAAGTACGCGACGAGCACGGACGGAGCGACGTGGACCCCGGGGACGGCACCGCTCGGCGACGAGTACAGCAACGTCGACACCATCGCATTCGGGGACGGGAAGTTCGTCGTCGCCGTCTCGCAGGGCAACCGCGGCTATCCCTACGGCGCCGTCACCAGCACCGACGGCACGACCTGGTCGGCCGTCGACGAGTCGTTCATGTTCGACGGCTCACGGCTCGTGTCGCTGGCGTTCACCGACCGGTTCGGCGGTGTCGGGTTCAACTGGGACGAGTTGGCTCCCGGGGCACCGAACTCATCGCAGACCATCCACTCCGCCGCTGCGGCGATGCCCGTGGGAGGCGGGCCGTTCACCGCGGTGACCGTGACGCCGGACTACATCGACTTCACGGGTCTCGGCACACGCGGGAACGAGTGGGTCGCGGCGGCGACCGTCGCCGACCGGGGAGACGGAAACTCGTCGATCTGGACGAGTCCTGACTTGGCCACCTGGACCCAGCTCGCGAGCATCACGGGCTACGTCGAGGACGTCGCGACCAGCGGCGGGTCGGGCGGGACGTCGACACCGGCCCCGACGACGACCACGGCTCCGGCCGGCGGGAAGGTCGACCGCTCGAACCCGGTGCTGCAGGGACTGCCCCAGCTCGAGCAGATCCTCGCCGCCGACCCGGCGGTCCCGGCTCAGTCGCAGCAGGCCGCAGCCGAGCTCACCGAGCTCACCGGTGCCACCTGGACCGCCGAGATGGTGATCGCACTGGCCTCGTCCGCCTGCGGCGACTGGCCGACCGATCCGTCGGACCCGGAAGCCCACCGAGTGACGGAGGCGGGCTACCAGGAGTGGGCTGCTGGAGTCGGTCCCGCGCTCGGGGTCACGCCAGAGGTGGCCCGTGACGCCATCGACTCCCGGCTCTGGGGTCCGTTCCAGCGCCTCTGCGGGTGACCCACCCGTTCTGGCAGTCGTTCCGGATGCGTGAGCAGCCGCAACGACTGCCAGAACGAGGCTGCTCGGATCAGACCGGGGCGAGCTCCCGAGCGGCGACGCCGGGGGCGACCAGGGGCCAGCCGATCTCGCGCTCGTACGCGTAGCCCAGGTCGAACAGCTCGGCGTCACGGTGGTGGCGGGCCAGCACCTGCAGGCCCACCGGCAGCCCGTCGACCGAGCCGGCCGGGATGGACACGGCCGGGTTGCCGTAGATGTTCGAGATGATCGTCAGGCCGCCCATCGTGACCAGGTCGGGCACCCGCTCGACGACCAGCTCGATCAGCCGGTTCGACAGCTTCGGGAACGCTCCGTTGGCGATGCGCACTCCGCCCATCAGGCCGCGGAAGGCGGTGCGGGCGGCGCTGGAGGACTTGGCGCTGTCCAGGAACGTGGCCGTCGGGCTCGACGTCGCGGCGTCCGCGGCGAAGGCGGGTCCGGGGTTGGTCGCGCAGATCACGTAGTCGACCTTCTCGAACGCGGAGGCCATCGCCTCGTTCGCCTCGAGCCGCTGGGCCTCGGCGATCGCGGCCAGGTTCAGGTTGTAGGTCGTCTGGGCGAGCATCAGGCCCAGAGCGATCTCGTCGGTGAGATCCGCCGCGCAGGACGGCCACATGTCGCCGAGCTCGGCGAGCAGCGTCGAGAGGTTGCCCATCGCCCACTGGGCGGCCAGGTTCGGCAGATCGAGCGAGATGTCGACGGGCACCATGCCCGTGATCTCGACGAGCTCCGCCGCACGCTCGCGGATCTCCCGCTCGACGCCGTCCTCGAGCGTGACGCCGGCGATCGACGGGAGGATGGCGACCTTGCGGCCCTTGAGGTCGATCGAGCCGAGGTTGCGCTCCCAGCCGCCGGGGTTCGGCAGGCTGGTGGGGTCCCGAGGATCCTCGCCGGCGCACACGTCGAAGTGCCGGGCCGCGTCGCGCACCGACCGGGCCAGGCAGCCGAGAACCACGGTGCCGGGGCGGGAGAAGGCGTGCGGACCGCGGGACATGCGCCCGAAGGTCCCCTTCATGCCGAAGAGGCCGTTGTAGCCGGCGGGGATGCGGATCGACCCGCCGCCGTCGCCGCCGTTGGCGATGCTCACCAGGCCACCGGCGACCGCCGCCGCGCTGCCCCCGGACGAGCCGCCCACCGTCCGGCCGTGGCGCCACGGGTTGTGGGCCACGCCGTTGAGCTTGGTCACGCCGACGTTGAGCCCGCCGAACTCCGACGCCGTCGTGAGGCCCACCGGGACCGCGCCGCCGTCGTCGATGAAGCGACGGGTGGACTCCGCCGTGTGGGTGGCGATGCGGTCCTTGAACACCAGCGATGCGCCGGTGTCGGGCCAGCCCTCGACCTGCTCCAGCTCCTTGATGCCGACGGGCACGCCGCCGAACGGCTTGGACAGGTCCGCCGACTCGGCGGCGGCGAGCGCCCGCTCGGGGTCGAGGAACGAGAAGCAGTTCAGGTCGCTCGCCGAGATGGCGTCCAGGGTGGCCTGGAGCTCCTCGACCGGAGAGCGGTCACCCGCCCGGAACGCGTCCACCAACGAGCACGCGTCACCCAACCACGGTCCGTCGCCCGTGCTCGCGACGTCGCCCTGTCCTACCCCCGAAGAATCAGCCATGGCGCCCATGGTCCCACAGGACCGAACATCGTTCACCCTGACCCTCGTCACATCCCGGATCCTCTCGACCGATCTCGGGCCGCCCCCGGCCCTGCCCGGGTGCCCGGCACCGTCGGGGCACGCGGCTTGAATGGTCGCCATGCCACGTCAGACCGAACTGTTCGAAGGCGGTTACGCCCGCGAGGTCATCGAGGTGCCGGTCACCAAGGAGCTCGGCGAGTCCTTCATGGCGTACTCGCTGTCGGTGATCACCTCCCGCGCCATCCCCGACGTGCGCGACGGCCTGAAGCCGGTGCAACGCCGGTTCCTCCACGCCATGGCCGACATGGGCATGCGCCCCGACCGCCCCCACCGCAAGTGCGCCAACGTCGTCGGCGAGACCATGGGCAAGTACCACCCCCACGGCGACGGTGCGATCTACGACGCCCTGGTCCGCATGGGCCAGAGCTTCGGGCGCAACATCACGCTCGTCGACCCGCACGGCAACTTCGGTTCGCTCGACGACCCACCGGCCGCCTACCGCTACACCGAGTGCCGGCTGACCGAGGCCGCCATGGAGATGCTGTCGGAGATCGACGAGGACACCGTCGAGTTCCGATCGACCTTCGACGGCGAGCGGGCCGAACCGCTGTACCTCCCCGCCCGGCTCCCGAACCTGCTGGTCAACGGCACGTCGGGGATCGCCGTGGGGATGGCCACGAACATGGCGCCGCACAACCTCGGCGAGGTGTTCGAGGCCATCAAGCTGGTCATGACCCAGCGTCGACCCAAGCCGACCACCGCCGAGCTCATGGCGGTGCTCCCGGGCCCGGACTTCCCGTCGGGCGGGGTGGTCGTCGACGACGGGCTGGCCGAGGCCTACGAGACCGGCCGTGGCACGGTGCGCATGCGCGCCACCGCGGAGATCGTCGACCTCACGCGCGCCCGCCAGGGCATCGTCGTGACCGAGCTGCCGTACCTGGTCGGGCCTGAGCGCGTGGTGAGCCGCATCCAGGAGCTCATGCGCAACGGCAAGCTGCCCCTGGTCACCGATGTCAAGAACACCTCGGACCGCCACACCGGGCTCCGGATCGAGATCGAGCTGCGCCCGGGCGCGAACGCCAAGGCCGTCCTCACCGAGCTGTACCGGGTCACGCCGATGGAGGACACGTTCGGCATCAACAACGTGGTGCTGGTCGACGGGAACCCGCGCACTGTCGGCCTGTACGAGCTCTGCCAGCACTACATCGACCACCGCCTCGACGTGGTCCGCCGACGCACCGAGCACCGGCTCGAGAAGGCACGCCGACGGCTCCACCTGGTCGAGGGCCTGCTGATCGCACTCGACGCCATCGACCTGGTCGTGTCGATCATCCGCAGCTCGGAGGACGCCGCCGAGGCCCGTGACCGACTGATGGAGCAGCTGTCGCTCTCCGAGGTCCAGGCCGTCCACATCCTCGACATGCAGCTCCGACGCCTCACCGCCCTCGCCAAGCTGGAGCTCGAGGCCGAGGCCGGCGAGCTCCGCGGCCGCATCGACGACTTCGAGAAGATCCTGGGCTCGGACCGACGTCAGCGGACGATCGTGCTGAACGAGCTGGAGGAGATGGTCGGCAACTACGGCTTCGAGCGGCGCAGCCGGATCGTGACCCCCGACCACCTCGACGACGTCACGCTGGAGGAGGCCGAGGCCGAGGTGGCGGCGAGCCGGGTCGAGGAGCCGTGCGTCGTCGCCCTGAGCACCAGCGGGATGATCGGCCAGGAGCCGGTGAGCGGTCCTCGATCCGCCACGCCCGGACGCCACGACGTCATCGCCCAGCGGGTCGCCACCACGACCCACTCCCGCCTCGCCGCGGTGACCTCCAGAGGACGGGTCTTCCCCGTCTCGGTCAGCACGGTTCCCGAGGTGACCGGTCGGTCCCGGGGCGTCGCGCTGTCGGAGCTGGTCCCGCTGGACAAGGGCGAGACCGTGCTCACCCTCGTCGCGGCCGGCTCCGCCGGCTCGTCCGACTCGCCCGACGACGGAGCGCCTCCGGTCCTGCTCGTCACCGCCCAGGGCGTGATGAAGCGGGTCGCCGTCGGTGACCTGCTGGCGCTCGGGGCCGGCAAGCCGGCCATCAAGCTGAAGCCGAACGACCGGGTGGTCGCGGCCACGACCGCGCCCGACGGGTCGGAGCTGATCGCCGTCGCCTCCAACGCCCAGGCGTTGCGCTGCGAGACCGCTGCGGTCCCCGTGCAGGGTCCCGGCGCCGGAGGTGTCGGCGGCATGAAGCTGGCCGACGGCGCCACGGTGGTCGGTGCCGGCATCGCCGGGCCCGGCGACGTCGTGCTGACGGTGACGGACGCGCAGACGGCCAAGGTCACCGACGCGGAGGAGATCCCCGTCAAGGGCCGCAACACCGGCGGCCTGCGCATCACCAAGTTCCGGACCGAGAAGCGGCTCGAGTGGGCCTACGTCGGGCCCGACTCCGGCGTCCTGATCGTGGTCGGGACGGAGGACGCGCCCTCACGGCCGGACCCCACACCGGAGACGCTGACGCTGCCCACGACCGGCCGCGACCTGGTCTCCAAGGCCACGACCCGGCGGTGGCTCGGCACGGGCACCGGCCGCTGGTAG
>JAEYSR010000193.1 GCA_023434535.1 Actinomycetes bacterium | reverse complement strand
ATTTCTCCGCGGAATCCGGCGCAGCCGGCCGCGGAATCCGACTCAGCGGGTGCGGCCGTCGGTCAGCTGGTGGGCCGTGAGCTGGCGTGGCGCCAGAGCTCCCGGTAGCTGGGCCAGTCCAGCTCGGGCTGCACGTAGCCGGCGGCCTCCAGCTCACGCTGCAGTTGGGGGAGCCGGGAGAACGGAACCCCGATGTCGACGTGGTGCGCCAGGTGCCAGCCGGTGTTGAACGGCACCATCCAGAACCTGGCCCACACGCCCTGGCGCACGTGGTGGGTGGTCTGGCGGCGGTCGGGCGACGCCTCCATCCCGCCGTGCTCGGCGACGGCGCGGAGCCGGTTCAGCACCCGCCACACCGTCATCCACGGCAGCAGCCAGAACGCCGGGTAGATCCACCAGTGGCCCAGGCCGACCCACAGGCCGACGAAGAGCACGACCTGCCAGCCGATGATCTTGAGCGCCACCGGTCGGGCCGTCGCCGAGCGCGTGGCCCGCAGCAGGCCCTTCAGGTTCTTCCACCCGCTGTTGCCGTCGGCGTCGCGCACGAGCTTGCGACGCCACGAGTCCCGGGTGATCGGGTAGCCGGCGTACAGCATGAGGTCCGGCTCGTTCGGGCCGAACTCCTCCTTGTGGTGCGCCATGTGGCTGCGGCGGTAGCCGTCGAAGGGGACGAAGGCCGGATACGCGAGCAGCCATGCCCCGACCCAGTCGTTGGCCTTGCGGTTGGAGAACAGGAGCCGGTGCGCGGCCTCGTGGGAGAGGATCGCGAAGCGGGCCATCGCCCGTCCCATCAGGAGGAAGGCGAGCACCCAGCCGATCGGGTTGCCCCACCACTCCGCCAGGGCCAGGACGCCGACGGACTGGATCCACACGCCGGCCACGTGGGCGACGTTCGCCGCGTTCGGGATGCGGTAGAGCTCGGCGCGCAGCTCACCGACCGGGCGGCCCGTCGGGCCGAGCCGGTCCGTGGGCAGCACGTCGGGCAGCGCCTCGTCGGGCGGGAGCATGGTGCTCGGGGCACGCAGCGTCGCGGTCACGGACGTCATGTTACGGATATGGCGACAGCTATGGCAAGGGTGTAAGGCCCGGCTCACCCGCCTACCGTGTGGACGTGCCCCGGACCCGCTGCGCCCGACCCCGCCGCGCCGGCGGCCGCCGATCGTGAGCGGCTCGGCCGTCGCCGAGGTCGTCGACGGCGCCCGACCGCTGACCGCCCGATCGGTCCTCGCCTCCACGCTGCTGGGGACGCACCCGCCTCGGATGCCCGTGCGCGTCCTCGTCCGTGCCGGGGCCCTGTTCGGGCTGGAGGACGGTGCGGTCCGCACCGCTCTGTCGCGCATGGCTGCGGCAGGCGAGGTGACGCGCACCGCCGACGGGGCCTACGAGCTGGCCGGCGACCTCGTCGAGCGGCAGAACCGCCAGCAGGCCAGCCGTGCCGCGTCCACCGTGGAGTGGTCGGGGAGCTGGCGCCAGGCCGTCATCGACGCCGGAGGCCGCGCCCCGGCGGATCGCGCGGCGTTGCGGCGGTCGATGGAGCGGCTCCGGATGGGGGAGCTGCGCGACGGCGTCTGGCTCCGACCCGACAACCTCGCCGCCGATCGGCTGCCGGAGGACAGGGCCGTCGTCGACCCCGTGACCCGCTGGTTCCGCTCCCACCCCGACGACGACTCCGACCTCGTCGCCGCGCTGTGGGACCTGGAGCGGTGGGCGGCCGACGCCGTGGTGCTCCGTCGGGCCATGGCCGAGCTGTCGGGCCGCCTCGACGCCGGTGACTCCGACGCTCTCGCACCAGGCTTCGTGGTGTCCGCCGCCGTGCTGCGGCACTTCAACGCCGACCCTCTTCTGCCCCGGGAGCTGCTGGACCGCCGGTGGCCCGGCGACGCGCTGCGCGCCGACTACGAGCGCTACGACGCGTCCTACAAGGCGCTTCTCCGGGGCTGGCTCGCGCCGCACTGACGACGCCCGCCCCTGTGTCCACCGGTAGCGTCCCGAGCGTGAACGACGCGCAGCCCGACGGATCCGACCGACCACGCATCGCCGGCGACCACGGCACCGGGGCCTACGACGACCGCTTCTACTTCCGCCAGCTGCTCGCCGGTCGTGACTTCGCCGTCGGCGATCCGGTCGCCACGCAGATGGTCAACTTCGCCTACCTGATCGGTGACCGGGCGAGCGGCGAGTGCGTGGTCATCGATCCCGCGTACGCCGTGGCCGACCTGGTCGACGTCGCCGCCGCCGACGGCATGGCGCTCACCGGTGCGCTCGTCACCCACTACCACCCCGACCACTGCGGCGGCTCCATGATGGGCATGCGGATCGAGGGCGCGACCGAGCTCATGGAGGTGGCTGCGGTCCCGGTGCACGTGCAGGCCGACGAGGCCGAGTGGGTGCTCAAGGTCACGGACCTCTCGGCGAGCGACCTGGTCCTGCACGACGCCGGCGACACGGTGATGGTCGGCGACGTCCCGATCGAGCTGATCCACACCCCTGGCCACACGCCGGGGAGCCAGTGCTTCTACGTCAACAACTGCCTGGTCTCGGGCGACACGCTGTTCCTCGACGGCTGCGGGCGCACCGACCTCCCGGGCGGGGATCCCGAGGCGCTGTACCACTCGCTCACCGGCACGCTCTCCAAGGTCCCCGACGACGCGATCCTCTTCCCCGGCCACCAGTACTCGGTGGAGTCCTCCGATCTCATGGGCGACACCCGCGCCCGCAACGTGGTGTTCAAGCCGAGGAGCGCGGAGCAGTGGCTGATGATGTTCGGACCCGGCTGAGCCGGGCTCCCGACCGATCGGCCGACGGCCCCTCACCGGTGGCCGACGCCCGGCGGACCTGCGCCGTCCGACCGCTGCAGTCGTCGGCGCCGATCCCCCGATCGGGTGTGGGGCGGTCCGCGTCCCGACGGTGATCGGGTGCCAACCTTGGCCGCGTGACCGACATCGCCGCCGGACAGGTGCCCGACGGCCCCATCGAGCCGAACACCGAACCTCCCCCGGCGGGCGCTCCTCACGTGTCGCTGCGCATGGGCGACGGCCGCGCTCTGCCCCGCTGGTTCTGGCGGGCGATCGTCGCCGTGGCGCTGTCGGTCGCGGCGTACCAGTTCGGACGCTCGATCCTGGTGCAGCTGCAGGGGTTCCTGCTGATCGTCGCCATCTCGCTCTTCCTGTCCTTCGCCGTCGAGCCCGCGGTCAACTACCTGTCGGACCGGGGCTGGAGGCGCAGTCCCGCCACGCTGTTCTGCTTCCTCGTGCTCTTCGTCGTCGGCGGCGGGTTCCTGTTCGTCATGGGCGACCTGGTGGTCACGCAGGTGGAGGACCTGGTCGACAAGGCGCCGTCGTACCTGGACGAGTCGACGAGCTGGATCAACGACACGTTCGACACCGACATCACGACCGACGACATCACGACGCAGATCGAGAGCTACCAGGACGACCTCACCGACGTCGCCACCAACCTGGGCGGCCGCGTCCTGTCGGTGACCGGCACGCTGGTCGGGCTGATCTTCCAGGGCTTCACGATCGCCCTGTTCAGCTACTACATGACGTCGCAGGGCCCGCAGCTCCGTCGCAACGTGTGCTCGATCGTCCCCGAACGCAACCAACGGATGGTGCTGCTGCTCTGGGAGCTCGCCATCCAGAAGACCGGCGGCTGGATCTACTCACGTCTGCTGCTCGCGGCGCTGTCCTCCGCGTGCACGTGGCTGTTCCTGTCGATCCTCGGCGTCCCGTCACCGCTGGCGCTGGCGCTGTGGGTGGGGCTGATCAGCCAGTTCATCCCGGCGATCGGAACGTACCTGGCCGGGGCGCTGCCGGTGCTCGTCGCCCTCCTCAACGATCCGATCGACGCCCTCTGGGTGCTCGGGTTCATCGTCATCTACCAGCAGGTCGAGAACTACCTCTTCGCCCCCAAGATCACGGCGCAGACCATGGACCTGCACCCGGCGGTCGCGTTCGGCTCGGCGATCGTCGGCGCCACCCTGCTCGGCCCGATGGGGGCGATCATGGCGCTGCCCGCCGCCGGCGTGATCCAGGCGTTCGTGTCCACGATCCTGGAACGCCACGAGGTGGTCGACTCCCACCTGACCGACCTGGAGCGCATCCGGGAGGAGTCCGGCGACCAGGGCGTGCGCAAGGCCATGCGCCGGCTGCTGCGACTCGGCGACGGCGACGCCGCGGTCGGATCCGAGCGCCTGGCGGCCAAGAAGGAGACGCTCGAGCAGTTGGAGCAGGAGCCCGACTCCGACGACTCGGGTCGCTCCTGACCCGCCGACCTGTCCTGACCCGCTGACCTGTCCTGACCTGCCGACCTGTCCTGACCCGTCGTCCTGTCAGACCCGGGGCGTCCGACCGTCGCAGCTGAGCAGGAACCGGCCGAGGGTCCTCAGCAGGCGTCCCCGGTCGTCGTCCCACTCCAGGCGGGGGCCGGTCCAGAACACCTGCAGCGCCCCGCCGGTCCGGCCGCGCTGGCGCAGCGGGAGGTGGAGGCACGAGCGGACGCCGAGCGACCCGAGCGTGGCGGTGCCCGTCGGCGACGCAGGCAGGGCCCGGGCGTCGTCGATCAGCACGAACCGGTCGGCCTGTATCGGTGCGAGGCCCCACGGGAACCACGTGGTCGGCACCGTCGGGTCGACCGGCGGCAGGGGCGCGTCGGGGTCCTCCGGACAGCGCGACGGCGTGGTCGGTCGGGCGTGCACGACGGTCACCTGGTCGGCCTCGACGCGGAGGAGCGCGCAGGCGTCGGCCCACGAGACGTCGCGCACCAGGTCGAGCCCCTCGTCGAAGAGCCGGCCCGTGGACCAGTCCGACGCGTGCTCGGTCAGGCGGTCGACCGACGCGCTCAGTCGGTGGAGGTCGGAACCGGGTGCGTCGGTCGGGGGCGCGTCGGGGCCGCGTGCTGGCGATGACATCGTCCTCCCAGCGTCGGCGTGTCCCGGCCCCGACTGGAGAATCCATTTGTCACCCATCCCGCTCGCGTCGGTCCGGGCGCGCCCTCCGTCATGGAGCGTCGCCCGCCCGCCGACGGTGCCGGGCTGGCACAATGGCCCCGGGCCGGTTCCGCCGGTCCGCAGGGGGGACAGCACACGGGGGACTGACGTGCACGACCTGATCATCCGCGGCGGCACGGTCGTCGACGGGACCGGCTCTCCGGCCCGCACGGCCGACGTCGCCGTCACCGACGGCATCATCACCGACGTCGGCGGGTCCGACGGGGAGGGTGGCGGCCGCATCGACGGAGCCGCCCGGAGGGAGCTGGACGCCGACGGCCTGCTCGTCACGCCCGGGTTCGTGGACATCCACACCCACTTCGACGGCCAGGTCACCTGGGACCCGATGCTCACCCCGACGTGCTGGCACGGCGTGACCACGGTCGTCATGGGCAACTGCGGCGTCGGCTTCGCCCCCGTCCACCCCGACCGCCACGAGTGGCTGATCGGTCTGATGGAGGGCGTCGAGGACATCCCCGGCGCGGCCCTGTCCGACGGCATCAAGTGGGGCTGGGAGACGTTCCCCGAGTACCTCGACGCGGTCGAGGGCACGCCGAAGTCCCTCGACGTGGGCACACAGATCCCGCACGGCGCGGTGCGGGCCTACGTCATGGGCGAACGAGGGGCCCGCAACGAGGCCGCCACACCGGACGACATCGCGGCGATGGCGCAGATCGTCGGCGAGGCCATCCGGGCCGGCGCGCTCGGCTTCTCCACCTCGCGGACCATCGCCCACATGGCGATCGACGGCGAGCCGGTGCCGGGCACCTTCGCCGCCGAGGACGAGCTGTTCGGCATCGGTGCCGCGCTCGCCGAGGCCGGCGCCGGCGTCTTCGAGCTCGCCCCCGCCGGAGCGCTGGGCGAGGACCTGGCCGCCCCCGACCTCGAGATGGCGTGGATGCGCAAGCTCGGCGCGGCGATCGGTCGGCCGATCGTGTTCGCCTTGACCCAGAACGACCACGACCCGCTGTCGTACCGGCGCATGCTCGAGCTGAGCGCCGAGGCCCAGGCCGAGGGCTCCCTGGTCATCCCCCAGGTCGCCGCCCGGCCGATCAACCTGCTGCTCGGCTTGCAGACCTTCCACCCGTTCTCGTACTGCCCGTCGTGGGCCAAGGTCGGCATGGCCCCGCTGTCCGAGCGGGTGGCGGCCATGAAGGACCCGAGCTTCCGGGAGGCGCTGCTGGCCGAGGTCGGCGAGATGGACCCGGCCATGACGCAGTTCCTGGACCCGGATCGCGTGGTCACCATGGGCTCGGTGCCCGACTACGAGCCGTCCACCACCGACACGATCGGGGCCCGGGCCCGAGCCCAGGGGCTCAGCCCGTGGGAGGTGTACTACGACGACCTGCTCGGCGACGACGGCAACGCGCTGATCATGCGGCCGCTGCTCAACTACACCGACTTCAACCTGGACGCGGTCCACGAGATGCTGACCAGCCCCGCCACGCGCTGGGGTCTGGGCGACGGTGGAGCGCACTGCGGCACGACCTGCGACGCGTCGACGCCCACGTACCTGCTGACGCACTGGGCCCGCGACCGGGCCGAGGGCATCCCGCTCGAGCAGGCGGTGCGGACGCTCACGTCGGAGACGGCGTCGTTGTACGGCCTGGGCGACCGCGGCGTGCTCGCACCCGGCAAGGTCGGCGACGTGAACCTGATCGACCTCGAGGGTCTGAGCCTCCGCCGGCCCGAGATGGTCCACGACCTTCCGGGCGACGCCCGTCGGTTCATCCAGAGGGCCGACGGCTACGTCGCGACGATCAAGTCGGGCGAGGTCACTCTGCTCGACGGCGAGGACCAGGGCGTCCGCCCCGGCCGGCTCCTCCGCGGCGCCCGCTGACACGACGCGCCGCCGCTGGAGGATCTTCGGATCCGGACGACGAAACCTTGTGCGGCGCGACCCTTATATCCGTCGTCAGAGCTCGATGAGCTCGAACGGTGCGGCGAGCTCGACACCCAGCCGCGGGCCGGTCTGCGCTGCGATGCTGCGGAGGAACGGCTCGGGGTCGGTCCCCAACGTCCCCTCGGGCAGCCCGTCGAGGTAGGTGCGGTGCGCCTCGAGCGACTCGACTCCCTTGTGGATCCAGTCGGTCACGTCGACGGCGTGGGTCGACTCGTCCGATCCGGAGAACGCTGCGAACCGGACGCCCGGCCACGGCTCGAGCACCTCGCCGGTCGTCGGGTCGACCAGGTCGGTGAACAGCCAGCGGTTCCCGGCGTCACGCGCCGCGTCGAGCAGGGCCAGGCCGGTCTCGCGGTGGTCGACGTGGTTCCAGCCCCGACCACCCCAGTGCTCCCGGAAGTTGATCGAGATCACCACGTCGGGCCGGTGTCTCCTCACGGCCGCCGCCAGATCCCGCCGCAGCTCGAGGTCCGCCGTGACCAGCCCGTCGGGTCGACCGAGGAACTCGACGGTGTCCACGCCGACGACGGCGGCCGACGCGATCTCCTCCTGACGTCGCAGCGGCCCGCACACGTCGGGAGCCATGCCGTCGATGCCGGCCTCGCCGTCGGTCACGAGCAGGTACGTGACCGTCTTTCCCTGCGCGGTCCAACGGGCGATCGCGGATGCCGCGCCGTACTCCAGGTCGTCGGGGTGGGCGACGACGGCCAGCGCCCGGTCCCAGTCCTCGGGGAGCTCGTCGAGCGAATCGGTCATGTCGGCCCCCTCGGGGATCTGCGGATCGAAACGACGAATCCTTGTGCGGCGCGACCCCTATATCGCTAGGAGGCGGACTCCACGGAGTTGGGGCGGTAGCAGGTGACGAGCAGCAGCACGCCGGCGCCGATGCCGAGCACCGCGCTGATCAGGATCGGTGCGTAGCCGTTCAGGTAGAAGACGTCGTTCTCGAACAAGGCGTAGTCGAGCGACCACTTGCCCGGGCCCAGGGCGCCGATGGCGAAGAACAGCGTCGCCATCACCATGACGATCTCCCAGCCGGACTTCACGATGAAGAAGGCGTCGCGGTGGACCGTCCAGCCCGCCACGACCATCGTGCCGATGACGCCGGCGGCGCCGAAGGGCGTCAGGAGGCCCAGCAGGATGAGGGCGCCGCAGCCCATCTCGGTGCACGCGGCCATGTACGCGTGGATCGTCCCGTTCGGCTTCATGCCGATGCTCTCGAACCACCCGGCGGTCCCGGGGATCTTCCCGCCCCGGAACATCTTGTTGTAGCCGTGCAGGAAGATCGTCGGCCCTGCGATGACTCGCAGGATCAGCATGATCAGGTTGAACTCGTCGCCCATTCGGACACCTCCGGAGCCGTCGACTGTAGGTCGCGACGACCCGGCGCCGAGCACTCACCGGATTCCAACCCGCCTCTCGGGTCGCTCACAGCCGGCGCACCGAGGATGGGTCCAGCGGCAGACGCCGGCGGCACGGGCTCAAGTGGCGTCGACCGACGCCCGACACCCTGAGCAGGAGGTTCCGCGTGACATCGCAGTTCTGGTGGTGGGTCGCACGTTCGAGCGGCATGGTGGCGGCGGTCCTCATCGCGCTCACGCTCATCTGGGGTCTGCTGCTCACCACCAAGGTGATCCCCCGCAAGGGCATGCCCGCGTGGTTGACCGACATGCACCGGATGCTCGGCGGGCTCAGCGTCACGTTCATCGCCGTCCACCTCGTCGCCCTCGTCCTCGACAGCTACGCGTACTTCTCCTGGTCCGAGCTGTTCGTGCCGTTCCAGTCGGCCTATCGGGCCGGAGCCGTGGCGTGGGGCATCGGGGCGTTCTGGCTCCTGCTCGTGGTCGAGGGGACGTCCCTCCTGCAGCGGCGGATGCCACGCAAGCTCTGGCGCGGTCTCCACTACCTCTCGTACCCCGTGGCGGTCATGGTGGCGATCCACGCCATGACGGCGGGGGCCGACTCGGGGAACCCGGTGTTCCGGGTGGTGACGTTCGGGCTCATGGGCGTCCTGACCGTGCTGACCGCCTACCGGTTCATCAAGCGCCCGGCTCCTCGGCGTGCCGTCGTGCCCCGGCAGCCCGCCGGTGCTCCGGCCGCGGCCCAGCCCGTCGGCGCCACGGTGTCGGGTCCGGCCTCGGACCCCTGGAGCGAGGTTCGGTAACCTCGCACGACGGCGACCGGACGCACCGGGGCGCCGCGACGTGGAGGTCTACGGGTGGTCGACGGCGCAGGAGCCGAGGGGACGACGGTGCTCGCCGGCGGATTCGATCCGGTCGACGAGGACGCGTGGTTGGCAGCGGTCGACAAGGTGCTCAAGGGGGCGCCCTTCACCAAGCTGGTGTCGACCACGGCGGACGGCATCACCGTCCAGCCGCTGTACACGCCGTCGAACTCGCCGGGCGGGAACGACGAGGCGGGGTTCCCCGGTCAGGCCCCGTTCACGCGCGGTGCGCACGCCGCCGGTCGCGTCGACGTGGCGTGGGACATCCGGTCGGTCGTGACCGGCCCCGACGCGGCCACGGCCAACGCCCGGGCCCTCCAGGACCTCGAGCGCGGCGTCACCAGCCTGGAGGTCCCGTGGGTCGCCGGCGTGACCGACCTGCCGGCGGTCCTCGACGGGGTCCTGCTGGACCTGGCTCCCGTCGTGCTCCGGCCGGGCTTCGACGCCACCGCCGCGGCCGACGCCCTCATCTCCCTCTGGGAGGAGCGGGGCGTGGACGACGGTGCCGCCGTCGGAGGGTTCGGCGCGGACCCCTTGGCCGCACTCGCCGCCAAGGGCGGCGCCGGCCGGGAGCCCTCTGAGCTGCTCGCCCAGCTCGGCGCACTGGCGGCGCGGACCGCCGAGCGGTTCCCCAAGGTGCGGGCCGTCACGGTCAGCACGCTGCCCGCCGTCGAGGCCGGAGCGTCCGAGGCGCAGGAACTGGCCGTCTTGCTGGCGACCGGTGCCGCCTACCTGCGGGCCATGGCCGACGCCGGGCTGTCGGCCGATGAGGCCGCCGGCCAGATCGCGCTCGACCTGGCCGCCGACGAGGACGTGTTCGCCACGGTCGCCAAGCTGCGGGCCGCCCGCCGGCTGTGGGCCGCGCTGCTCGACGCGTGCGGAGTGTCGCCCGAGGCGCAGGCCCCCGTCCTGCACGTGACCGAGGCGCAGCGCATGCTCACCCGGCGAGACCCGTGGGTGAACCTGCTGCGCACGACCGCAGCGGTGTTCGCGGCCGGAGTCGGCGGCGCCGACGGCGTCACGGCCCAGCCCTACGACGTGCTGCTCGGCGACCCGGGCGACCTGGGGCGGCGCATGGCCCGCAACACCCAGCTGCTCCTCCAGGAGGAGTCGAACCTGGGCCGGGTGCTCGATCCGGCCGGCGGCTCCGGCTACGTGGAGAGCCTGACCGACGAGCTGGCGCGGGTGGCCTGGAGCATCTTCCAGGAGCTCGAGCTGACCGGCGGCATGCCGACGGTCCTGCTCGACGGCACCCTCGGCGCCCGCATCGCGGACGTCCGCGACGCCCGGATGGCCCGGGTCGCCACCCGTCGTGCGCCCATCACCGGAGTGAGCGAGTTCCCCGACCTCGGAGCGGACCCGCCGCCGCCGGCCGAGCCGGTCGACGCCGAGGCCCGACCGATCCTCGTCCCGGTCCGCTGGGCCGAGCGCTTCGAGGACCTGCGCGACCGCGCCGATGCGGCCCGCGCCGCCGGCCAGGACCCGACGGTCTTCCTCGCCAACCTCGGACCGGTGGCCACCCACACCGCCCGGGCCACCTTCGCCAAGAACCTCTTCGAGGCCGGCGGCCTCCGAACCACCACCTCGGAGCGCGGCTCCTCGTCGGGCTTCGCCACCGCGGAGGAGGCCGTCGAGGACTTCGCCGCCAGCGGCGCCGCCCTGGTGTGCATCTGCTCGTCGGACAAGGTGTACGAGGAGCGTGCCGTCGCCACGGCGGCCGCCCTCTCGGCTGCCGGGGCGCAGCGGGTCTACGTGGCCGGCAACCCGGGTGATCGCCGGGCCGACGAGGAGGCCGCCGGCGTCGACGAGTTCGTCCACGTCGGCGTCGACGTGCTGGCCGTGCTGGAACGAGCGCAGGAGCTGCTCGGCATCGACGGCTCGAAGGAGCAGGCATGACCGCCAACCGGTTCGAGGTCCCCGATCTGAGCTCGCTGCCGCTGCCGCTGCCCGGCCCGGCATCACCCGACGCACGGTCCCGCTGGGCCGAGGCGTCGGAGGACACCACGGGTCTGGAGCCCGACAAGCAGGTGTGGGAGACGCCCGAGGGCATCGGCGTGGCGCCGCTGTACTCGGCGGCCGACATCGAGGGCCTCGACTTCCTCGACACCTACCCCGGCCTGCCGCCGTTCCTCCGCGGCCCGTACCCCACCATGTACGTGAACCAGCCGTGGACGATCCGCCAGTACGCGGGCTTCTCCACCGCCGAGGACTCCAACGCGTTCTACCGCCGCAACCTGGCGGCCGGCCAGAAGGGCCTGTCGGTGGCCTTCGACCTGCCGACGCACCGGGGCTACGACTCCGACAACCCCCGCGTGGCCGGTGACGTCGGCATGGCCGGCGTGGCCATCGACTCGATCTACGACATGCGGGTCCTGTTCGACGGCATCCCGTTGGACCAGATGTCGGTGTCCATGACCATGAACGGCGCCGTCCTGCCGGTGCTGTCGCTCTACATCGTCGCCGCCGAGGAGCAGGGCGTGAAGCCCGAGCAGCTCGCCGGCACGATCCAGAACGACATCCTTAAGGAGTTCATGGTCCGCAACACCTACATCTATCCGCCGAACCCGTCGATGCGGATCATCTCCGACATCTTCAGCTTCACGTCGGAGAAGATGCCGCGGTTCAACTCGATCTCCATCTCCGGATACCACATGCAGGAGGCGGGGGCGACGGCCGACCTGGAGCTGGCCTACACGCTCGCCGACGGCCTCGAGTACATCCAGGCCGGCCTCGACGCCGGGCTCGACGTGGACGCGTTCGCACCGCGGCTCTCATTCTTCTGGGCGATCGGCATGAACTTCTTCATGGAGATCGCCAAGATGCGCGCCGCCCGCCTGCTGTGGGCGAAGCTCGTCAAGGAGCGCTTCGACCCGCGCAACACCAAGTCGCTGTCGCTGCGCACCCACTCGCAGACCTCGGGTTGGTCGCTGACGGCGCAGGACGTGTTCAACAACGTGATCCGCACCTGCGTCGAGGCGATGGCCTCCACGCAGGGCCACACGCAGAGCCTGCACACCAACAGCCTCGACGAGGCGCTGGCGCTGCCGACCGACTTCTCGGCCCGCATCGCCCGCAACACCCAGCTGTTCCTGCAGCAGGAGTCGGGCACCACCCGGGTCATCGACCCGTGGGGCGGCAGCTACTACGTCGAGCGCCTGACCGCCGAGCTGGCGAACAAGGCCTTGGCCCACATCTCCGAGGTCGACCAGCTGGGCGGCATGGCCAAGGCGATCGAGGCGGGCATCCCCAAGCTGCGGATCGAAGAGGCCGCGGCCCGGACCCAGGCCCGGATCGACGCCGGCCGTCAGCCGGTGATCGGCGTGAACAAGTACCGGCTCGACGAGAACGAGGACATCGACGTCCTGAAGGTCGACAACTCGGCGGTGCGGGCCGGTCAGATCGCCAAGCTCGAGCGGCTGCGGGCCGAGCGCGACGACGACGCCGTGCGCTCCGCCCTGGAGGCGCTCACCAACGCCGCCGAGCGCGGCGACGGCAACCTGCTGGACCTCGGCGTGAAGGCGGCTCGTGCCAAGGCGTCGGTCGGGGAGATCAGCGACGCGCTGGAGAAGGTCTACGGACGCCACCGCGCCGACATCCGGTCGATCTCCGGCGTGTACCGCAGCGAGCTGGGCGAGAAGGGCGGTGCCGTGGACGAGGTGAAGCGCAAGGTCGAGGCCTTCGAGGCCGCGGACGGCCGACGCCCCCGGATCCTGCTGGCCAAGATGGGCCAGGACGGCCACGACCGCGGCCAGAAGGTCATCGCCTCGGCGTTCGCCGACCTCGGCTGGGACGTGGACATCGGACCGCTGTTCCAGACGCCCGAGGAGGTCGCCCGCCAGGCGGTCGAGGCCGACGTGCACATCGTCGGTCCGTCGTCGCTCGCCGCCGGGCACCTCACGCTGGTGCCCGAGCTCAAGCGCTCCCTCGAGGAGCTCGGCCGGCCCGACATCCTTGTCGTCGTCGGCGGCGTGATCCCGCCGCAGGACTACCAGGCGCTCTACGACGCCGGTGCCGCCGCGGTGTTCCCGCCGGGCACCGTCATCCACGAGGCCGCGTCCGACCTGCTCGACCGCCTGGCCGATCAGCTCGGCTACGACCTCGGCTCGGCCTGACCTGGGATCACCGACGAACTTGGGCATGACGGACCACTGGTTGGTCTCTCGTGCCCGAGAACGACCCGGCGCCGGAGCCGGAGCCGGAGCCGGTGCGGTCAGTCCGCCGGTTCGGTCAGGTGCAGGAGGATGGCGCGGAAGCCCTCGGCGTAGAGGGTCGCGTCGTCGGTCGTCGTGTCGGCTCCGCCGGTGATCCGGTGGCGGATGATCGTCCCGAACAGGTAGGCGTTGACCGACGTGATCAGGTGGCGGACCGTGAAGGGCTCGCGCATCCGGCGTCCCGCCGCGGTGAGGTAGCGCTCGTAGTAGGCGTCGAACGCGGCGACGCCCTCGGCCAGCATCTCGTTGACCCGCGGGTCGTGGGCGTAGTTGTAGAAGCTGAAGCGCGCCAGCAGCTTGGGGTCGTCGCGCAGCTCCCGGTACGACACCTCGGCGAGCCGCGTGGCCAGGTCGGTGACGTCGTCGAACGGCGCTCCCTCGGCGTCCACCCCGGCGGCGATCAGCTGCTCGGCCTGGTCGATCCCCTGGCGCTCACCGAGGTCGAGGAGGTGCTGGAACAGGTCCCGCCGGTAGTCCTCCTGCGATTCCCAGATGTGGTACAGCGCACCCTTGGTGACTCCGGCGCGCCGGGCCACGTCGGCCACCTTGACGTTGGCGAGAGCGTCGAGGGTGTCGGACCCGCCGTCCGACGCGCCGAAGTCGGTGACGAGCTCCGCTCCGGTCTGGAGGTAGGCGCGGCGGCGCTCGGCCGCCGTCGGTCGCGCCATCAGCCGGCCTTCCGTCCGGAGATCGAGCCGGTTCCGCCGATGGCTGACAACGAGGGCGACGGCGTTCCGGCGGAGTCGGACGGCTCGGTGAACGCCTCGAGCATCCCGAGCACGCACACGGCGAACAGGCTGGTCCGCTCGTCGTCGAGGGTGAAGTCGGGCGTGCGGGCCGGGTCGATGCGGTGCTCCAGGCAGAAGCCGTGCATGAGCGATGCCACCACCGCGGTGAAGTCGCGCAGGTCGGTGCCGGGTCGGGGCTGACGGCCGAGGCTCTCGACCGCGGTGCCGACCATGGACTCGAACTCGGCCAGGCTCGTGCGGAACTCCTCGTCGAGGTCGGCCCGGACGTCGCCGTCGTGCAGGTAGGACAGCATGCCGATGCGGGCGAAGAACGTCGGGTCGTCCTTGAAGCGGTCGAACACGAAGTTCGCCCACTCCACCGGCGTGGGCAGCGTCTCGGTCGAGTCGGCCAGCTCCAGGGTCGCGTCGGTGACGGCGGGCATGCCGGCCAGCCGACCCTCGTCCAGCAGGAACCGGAGCAGGTCGTGCCAGTAGGACTCCTGCGAGTCCCACAGGTGGTACAGCGCGCCCTTGGTCACTCCGGCGCGCTCGGCGACGTCCGCGATCCGGACGTGGGCGAACGCCAACCCGGGGTCGGGGTGCGCCGACGCACTCTCCGTCAACAGGTCGACCCCGATGTCGAGGTAGTCGATCCGTCGCTGATCTCTGGTCCTGCGAGCCATGCCCCAACTGCTGTCGTCGTGCGTGAACTCCCTCCCGTCCACACCCTACGCGGGCGCCGACGAGATCCGGAACGCCGGACCGCCCTCCGATCCGGGGACCTGCCTCCCCTCAACGCCCGAGGCACGCGGCACTAGGGTGCCGCCCGATGGCCGCGGTGCTCCCGATCGACGAGTACGCCGACGGCGTCCGGGCCGGCGACAGGACGGTGCTCGCTCGGGCCATCACGCTGATCGAGAGCCAGAACCCGGACCACCGTCGAGTGGCCCAAGCGCTGATCCAGGAGCTGTTGCCGTCGACGGGCGGCTCGCACCGGGTGGGCATCACCGGCGTGCCCGGGGTGGGCAAGAGCACCTTCATCGACCAGCTCGGCATCGACCTCACCGCCGCCGGTCACCGCGTGGCCGTGCTGGCGGTCGACCCGACCAGCTCCCGCACCGGCGGCTCGATCCTCGGCGACAAGACCCGCATGGAGCGCCTCGCCGTCGACCCCGCCGCCTTCGTCCGCCCGTCGCCCGCTGGTCGTTCGCTGGGCGGCGTCACCCGCTCCACCCGGGAGACGATCCTGGTGTGCGAGGCCGCAGGGTTCGACGTCGTGCTCGTCGAGACCGTCGGCGTGGGGCAGTCCGAGACAGTCGTCGCGGACATGGTCGACTTCTTCCTGGTCCTGATGCTGGCCGGCGCCGGCGACGAGCTGCAGGGGATCAAGAAGGGCGTGCTGGAGCTCGCCGACATGGTGGCGGTGAACAAGGCCGACGGCGACAACCAGGTCCGCGCCGAGCTCGCCGCCGCCGACTACCGGGCTGCGCTGCACCTCATGTCGCCGGCGTCACCCACGTGGTCGCCGCCGGTGCTGACCTGCTCGGGCCTCAGCGGCGCCGGCCTGCCCGAGCTGTGGCGGCAGGTCGAGATCCACCGGGAGAAGATGTCGGCCACCGGGGAGCTGGACGCTCGTCGCCGGACCCAGCAGGTCCGCTGGATGTGGTCGATGCTCGACGACCGGCTCCGCGACGACCTCCGGGAGGACCCGGAGATCGACCAGGTCCTGGCCTCGGTCGAGCAGCGGGTGCACGACGGCGAGATCCCCGCCACCACGGCGGTGGACACGATCTGGGAGAGGTACCTGGCTCGTCGCCGCTGACGCTCAGCTGCGTCGTTGCGGGATGAACGACGGGTCGGAGTCGTTGGGCCCCGGCTCGACGTGGATGGTGCGCAGCGTCAGCTCCTCGCCGCACTCGCTGCAGTGCGGGACGGCGCTGCACACGTGGCCGCACGTGTCGTGCACCAGGACGACCGGGTGGTCCTCGGGAGCCAGGGCCCAGCGGTCGCCCCACTGACGGATGGCGGTCATGACCGCCCAGAGGTCCCGACCCTTCTCGGTCAGGACGTACTCGTCACGTGGCGGCTTCTCGGAGTACCGCCGCCGCTCCATGATCCCGTTCTGGACCAGGCCGTCCAGGCGGCTCGACAGGATGTTCGTGGCGATGCCGAGGCGGGACCGGAAGTCGTCGAAGCGCCGGACGCCGAGGAGCGCGTCGCGCAGGATCAGGAGGGTCCACCACTCGCCGATCTGCTCGAGTGACTGGGCCACCGAGCACTGCATGTCTTCGAAGGAAGCTCGTCGCACGATGCCAGCCTACGGTGCGGCCGCAGCCGGTGAGCCGGGCGGGGAGGGAACCGGAGGGACGGGGAGCTGCAGCGTGGCGGTGGCACCGTCGAAGGTCACGGAGGTGCCCTCGACGGACCGGAGCAGCGTGTCGATGACGAAGCCCTGCTCGCGCTGCACGTCCGCGGCCACGGTCTCGAGCCCGAGCTCGGCGGCTCTCCGCATCAGTCGTCCGGTCAACCGCGTGCCCACCCGGCCGGCCTGCCAGCCGTCCTCCACGAGGACGGCCATGTCCGCGGTGCGTCGGCCCGTCCGGTGCAACGTGGCGACCCCGACCACGGCACCGTCGACGTCCGCCACGAGCGTGTCGGCGACGTCGCGTCCGCGGAGGTGGGCGACGAGTCGCTCCGGGTCCATGTGCTGGACCGGCGCGTGGAACCGGTGTCGGAGGGAGTCCGGGGAGCAGCGCAGCGCCATCTCGGCGAGCGCGGTGTCGTCGGAGGCGCGGAGGGGACGGATCGTGGGCCTCGCTCCCGCTCGGGGTTCGGCGAGCCGGCGCTCGGCGATGATCGAGAGCTCGGCGACGACGGCATCGACTTGCATCATGAAATGAGGGTACGACAGCGAATTGCACAATGCAACGCACTTGTGCCGATCGGGGTGGGGCAGATGTTCCCGATCGCTGGACGCCGGGCCCGGTGCACGGTTCTCTCGTGGCGTGGTGGATCGGCGGCTGGGAGCCGGGCCCGCCGTCGCGGTGGTGCTGGTCGCGGCGGTCGGGCTCGCGCTGTGGTGGCAGTCCGACGACCGCGCCCCGGGACTGCCGGTCGCCAGCGTGGCCGGGGCGAGCCTGGAGCGCGGACCGGCGGACCCCGACCTCGCCGAGGCGCTGCGGCGCTCCGTGCACTCGGTCCATGCGTCGGGCTGCGGGATCGAGCGCCAGGCGACCGTCACCCTGATCGACGGCGACGACGGCCCGACCGGACTGACGAACCAGCACGTCGTGGCCGGGTCGTCGGACCTCGCCGTCGACGGTGTGCAGGATCGGGTGGAGCTGCGGGGCCACGTCGACGGGCGGGACGCCTCGATCGTGGACGGCGAGGACCTGGTCGACGGCGGACTGGAACCGCTCGAGACGGGCCCGAGGCCCATCGTCGGAGCGCAGGTCGTCGTCGCGGGATATCCGGGTGGAGTGTTCGAGGCCACCGTGGGTCACGTGCGGTCGGTCGAGGTCCGTCAGGGCTACGGCGGGTCGGGCGACGTCATGCTGATCGACGTGGTGGCCACCCCCGGGGTGTCGGGCGGGGTCGTCGTCGACGCGGAGGGCCGTGCCGTCGGCCTGGTCGCGGCGCGGGACCCCTCCACCGGCGAGGTCGTGGCCTACCCGCTCGACGAGCTGGACGGCCCGGTCCGGGACACCACCACGCCCTGCGTCTGACCGCCCTTCGTTCTGCCAGAAGGTGGGCCAGGCCGTGCGTCAGCGGTGGGGATGGGCCTCGAACCAGTCGAGCGCCAGGTCGGTGGCGTCGATCGTGTCGGTGGTCGCCCCGATGGTGACCGCGGCGCCGGGCCAGGTGTGGCCACCGCCGGTGACGGTGTACAGCTCGACTCCGACACCGTCGTCGCACCCGCCGAACGTCCAGTGCACGACGTCGGTGCCGATCGGCTCCTCCGCCGGTTCGGGGTCGCAACCGGCCGACTCGGCCCACGACCGGATGTTGTCCCGGGCGCCGGGCAGCAGCGCGTTCGGCCCGCTCACGGTGATGCCCGGGTCCGATCCCTCCCCGTAGGGCACGGTCCGGTCCGCGGTCCCGTGGAACGCCACCACCGAGGTGGGAGCGCAGCCGGGCGGGTGCACCTCGACGGTGACGAGGGCGATCGAGGCGTAGCGCTCGGGCTCCGTGCACGCCGTGATGGCGGACTTCCACGCACCGAGCGACATGCCGGCCAGGTGGATGCGACCGGGGTCGACGCAGTAGCCCGCAGCGACCTGGTCGACCAGCGCGTCGAGGAAGTCGGCGTCGGCTCCCGTGGGCCCGAGCTCCCACTTCCCGTCGATCGCGTCGGGGGTCACGGTGATCATGCCGCGGGCACCGGCCCGACCCGCCATGTCGCTGTAGATGCTCTGCTCGAGGGCGTTCGACCCGCTGCCGTGGAGGTTGACCACCAGCGGCGCGGGCGTCGCCGGGTCGTAGCCGTCGGGGATTCCCAGCCGATAGGTCCGTTCGGTGCCGTCGGGGAGTCGGAGCGACAGGGGGACGTCGTGAGGCACCTCGGCCACGGCTCCGACCGCCGGCGGAGTGCCGCAACCCTCGCTGCTCGTGGGTGCGGTGTCGGCCACCGTCGTGGTCGATGACGAGGGCGCGCCCGACGTGCTCGAGGGCGACGACACGTCCGAGCCGTCATCGGAGCACCCGGCGGCCACCAGCGCCACGAACGACAGAGCGACGAAAGCGAGCCCTGCCATCGTGGGTCTCCGCAGCTTGCGCATCGTCGGAGTCTGGCACCGGGGCGTGCGCCGAGGTCCGCGACCTAACGTGCGCTCGTGCCCGACGGATCCCGACAACCCGCTGATCGGAACCCGACAGGTCGCGACGCCCTGGTCGTCGAGGCGCCACGGGCGGCGGACGTGCTCGACCGACTGGTCGCCGCCGAGCCCGTCGGACCGCACCGGCTGTCGCTCGTCCGCCGGGCCTGCGCCGACGTCCACGGGCTGACTCCGCTGCCCGACGTCGCCGGCGACTCCGCGAGGGATGCCGACCCGTCCGGGGGCGACGACGCCGTCCTCCAGCTCGCACGGCAGTTCAGCTCGGACGTCGCGGCCGTCGACGACGGACTGCGGCAGCGGTTCATGGCCGCCACAGGCGATGCGGCGTTCGCGACCGTGCAGGCGATCTACGTGGCCGACATGGTGCCCCGGGTGCGCGCCGCGCTCGACTCGCTGTTCGGCCCGAGCGAGTGGTCGACGCCGGCGGCGGATCCGCGCATCGACACGTGGTCGACGATCGACGAGCTGCTCGTGGTCGTGCACCAGCTCGACGGCCTCGACCCGGTGACGACCGAGGTCGTCCGGTTGCGCGGCGCCCGTCAGCACGACTGCCGGCTCTGCCGATCGCTGCGGAGCCGACCGGCGCTGCTGGCCGGTGGCGACGACGAGCTGTGGGATGCCGTGGACCGACCCGACACCCTCGCGTCGCCGGTGCACCGGGCCGCCGTGGCCCTGGTCGACGCGATGATCTGGACGCCGTCGAGGATCGGCTCCGACGTGGTGGACCGCGTGCACGCCGAGCTCACCTCCGGTCAGGCCGTCGAGCTGGTCCTCGACGTCATGCGCAACGCGGCCAACAAGATCGCCGTCGCGCTCGGTGCGGACGCCCCGAACGTCGCCGAGGGCATCGAGGTGTACGAGATCGACGCCGCCGGAGTGGCCCACTACGGGCTGGACCACCCGCAGGGCACCGTCTGATCCGAGATCCCGGCCGACCCGGGCTCAGCTCAACTCGGCCGACGTGAACGTGACGTCGAAGCGGCGGCACCAGACCTCGACCCGGTCGACGGTCGCGGCGTCGACCTCCGCCGGGAGCTCGTAGTTCTGGGAGCCGACGTTCCCCTTCAGCCCGCCCAGGTCCACGCGTTGCCCGTCGACGAGGACGGTGGCCCGCAGGTCCGGCCCGTTGTCGGTGGAGAAGTCGTCCTCGAGGCGCACGAAGGTCTGCCGTCCGTCGCTGATCACCGTCGCCGTTCCCGAGCCGGGGTGGGCGCCGTCGGTGAAGGTGCCCGTGGCGACCGCGGCGACGACCGGCGCAGTGGGCACGGGTGCGGTCGTCGGGATCGACTCTGCGTCGTCGCTCTGCACGGACTCGTCGGCGTCGGTCGAGTCAGCGGCGGTCGAGTCAGCGGTGGTCGCGTCGGCGGCACCCGATTCGAACGTCGGGGCGGCCTCGGCGA
>JAEYSR010000147.1 GCA_023434535.1 Actinomycetes bacterium | reverse complement strand
CCGATCCTCGCCGGGAGCTCCGGCGGCCGGCCGAGCCGACGCCACGTCGCGGCCGCGACCGCGGCGAACACGGCGTCGGACACGCGGACCGCCGGGCCGTCCGTCTCCACCACCTCGACGGTCACGTGCGGCATGTCCGACGCCTTGAGGACGTTGAGCGATCGGACCGTGAGGTCGAGAACGGTGCCGTCGGCGTCGACGGCCATGCCCTCCGACGTGATCCAGCTGAACGCCATGTGGGCGGCGCCGACGCAGTAGGACCGCACGGTCACCTCGTCGAGGACCTCGCCGCAGCGGACGCTCACGGCGATCCCGCCGTCGGTCACGGACACCTCCGCGGTCGCTCCGTCGTCGGTGACGACCCGCACGGTCTCCACGCCGTCCGCTCCGGTGGCGACCGACACGACCTCGCTCGGCGCGGCGACGCCGGCCAGCAGCACCACCGCCTCCGCCCAGCCGGCGGCCCGCAGCTCCGCCGAGGTCGGCGGGCCGGCCACGTCGACCTCGACGACGTCGAGGCCTGGCGCCGCGGCGCGGATCCGCTCGGCGATGCCCTCGGTCCGGACCACCTGCAGCACGCCGGTGCCGTCGGCGCGGATCCCGCCGGCGATCGGAGGTCGCTTGGGAGCGGAGCGCGAGCAGTCCTCGCGTGACCACAGCGCCAGGACCGGCCGTCCGTGGGCCTCGGCGAGCTCGCGGGCGGCCGCCGGCACCGGTGAGCGGCGCTTGGCACCGAACGCACCGCCGTTCGCGGCCGCGGGCGACGGCTCCCCACCCGGCTCGCACCAGGAGGCGTCCGTCTCGACGTAGGCCGCGTCCACCCAGCTGGTGCGCAGCGTGGCCGCCCACTCGCCGTGCGGCAGCTCCAACGGCGGGGACGGCTCGACGGTCGTCCGGCGACCCTGGACCTTGCCGGCGGACCGGCGGGCCTCCGGGACCGACTCCCCGAGCGCCCATCCTCCGTCGGGGTCCGGCACGGCGACCAGCGAACCGGCCGGCGCGGTGTCGGCGGAGAACCCGACGGCTCCGGCCGCGACCTCCTCGCCGACCCGCTGAGGCGCACCGAGCTCGAGCGTCGCCCGACGTGCCGCGGCGTCCAGGTCGCGGGACGCGATCGACACCGGGGTCCCGCCACCCGGGTCGACGTCACCTTCCCCTGCGCCACCGAGGACGGCGGCCGCCGCCTCCTCGATCGTCTGCCACCCGGTGCACCGGCAGAGGTGGGCGGCGAGCGCCCGCTCCACCGCTCCGGGTCGGAGCTCCTCCCCGCCGTCCACCACCTTCCGCCGCAACGCCTCCAACCTGACGATGATCCCGGGCGAGCAGAACCCGCACTGGCTCGCCCCGTGGTCCAGGAACGCCGTCGTCCACAGCGAGCGCGCCGCGTCGTTCAGACCATCGAAGGTCTGCACGTCCCGGCCGGCCACCCGGCGGAGCGGCGTCACGCACGACACCCGGGCCGTGCCGTCGACCAGGACCGTGCAGCACCCGCACTGGCCCTGCGGGGAGCACCCGTCCTTGACCGACCGGGCACCGAGGACCCACCGGAGCGCGTCGAGCAGCGTCGAGCCGTCGTCCTCGACGGCCACCGGCTCGCCGTCCAGCACGAACTCGACGCGGGACGCGGGCACGTCCGACGACGGCGTCCGGGGTGTGGTGTCGCTCGGGTCGGGCATGGGTGGATCCAGTCGATCGAGTGGTCCGACCCGGGCTGTGCTGAGGACGACCTTCCCGGGCGATGGGACCTGGCCGGATCGGGACGGTACCTTCCCCGGTCGTGCCGTCCCATCCTCGCCCGACCGAACCCGCACCGTCCCACCAGCCGGTACTGGGTCGTCGCCGGCTGCTGCAGGGCGGTCTCGGCCTGGGCGCCGCGGCGTTGGGCGCCACGCTGCTCTCGGCGTGCGGCGACGACCAGGCCGCCACCGAGGAGGGAACCAACCTCAACTCGCACGCCCTGATCGCTGCGTTCCCCCAGTCGGTCCCCCACGTCCCGGCCGGCATCCCCACGCGGCTCCCGTACCTGATCTCGGACCAGGAAGGTGTCCCGCTGTCGAAGATCGACGGCGACGTGACCTTCACCATCTCCCGCGACGGCACCGAGGTCGGCACCGTGGAGGTCGCTCCCCGGGGTGACGGCGTCCCGCGTGCGTACCTGCCGGTGACCTTCACCTTCCCGGCGGCCGGCACCTACGACCTGACGGCCTCCTACGACGGCGCCGACCTCGACTCCACCATCCAGGTGGTCGAGCGCTCCGAGATCGGGCCCCCGGTGGTGGGCGAGCAGCTGCCGCCGGTCGACTCGCCGACCACGGAGCGCACGCTCGAGGTCGACCCCCTGTGCAGCCGGGTGCCGGCGTGCGAGCTCCACTCGGTCAACCTCCAGGACGCCGTGACCCAGGGGAAGCCGATCGTGATGCTGATCGCGACCCCGGCGTACTGCCAGACGGCGGTCTGCGGACCGGTGCTCGACCTGGTCATGGAGCAGACGGCCGGGCGCACCGACCTCAACGTCCTGCACCAGGAGGTCTACAAGAACCCCAAGGGGCAGCGCGACCTCAACGACGCCCAGCTCGCCCCGGTTCCCGACGCGTACGACCTGCGCTTCGAGCCGGTGCTCTACGTGACCGACCGCAACGGCCTGATCGTCGCCCGCGCTGATGTCACCGTCGACCGCGGCGAGCTCACCGAGTTGCTGGCGCTGGCCGTCTGAGCCGACGCGGACGCTGCCGACCCGACGACGCCGTCGGCCGACCGGACCGGATCAGCTGACTGCCGGGCTCAGCTGAAGGACTGGCCGCAGCCGCAGGTGCGCTCGGCGTTCGGGTTGGTGATCGCGAAGCCGGACTGCTCGAGGCCGTCCTTGTAGTCGAGCGTGGCGCCCTGGAGCAGCTGCGCGCTCGACGGGTCCACCACCACGCTGACGTCGCCGTAGCTCGTGGTGATGTCGTCGTTCGCGACGTCGGTGTCGAAGAACATCTCGTACGCGAACCCGGAGCAGCCGCCCGGTCGCACGGCCACGCGGAGGGCGAGGCCGTCCTCGCCTTCGGCGTCGATGAGCTGCTTCACCTTGGTGGCGGCGTTGTCGGTGAGGGTGATCACGGTGTCCTCCGCTGAGACTCCACGCTGGGCGCACGAGTGTTGACGCCTCAGTGTACTGCCGGGGAGACCGCTCTCCCAGGCGTCCAGTGACGGTCGCCGGCCCCGGTCATCGGTCACCGCCGCGGCCCCGGGCGGACGACGGGTGCAGGATGGGGGTGGAAGTGGAAGGGGCCGAGCGGAACGGCCGGCCCACAGGAGGTGCCCATGCGTGCGCTCGTCGTCTACGAGTCGATGTTCGGCAACACCCACCGGGTCGCCGAGGCGATCGGGGCCGGGTTCCCGGCCGGGTCCACCGTCGAGGTCGCGTCGGTCCACGACGCACCGGACCGGCTGCCGGACGACCTCGACGTGCTGGTGGTCGGTGGCCCGACCCACGTCCACGGCCTCAGTCGGCCGTCCACGCGTCAGGCGGCCGAGCAGCAGGCCGAGGACCGCGATCTGCAGATGGATCCCGACGCGGCCGGCGACGGCGTGCGCGAGTGGCTCGAGGCCCTGGTCGCGCCCGCCGGTGCCACCGTGCGGGGCGCGGCGTTCGACACCAGGGCGTCGGGACCCGCGGTGCTGACCGGACGCGCCTCCAAGGGGATCGCCAAGCTGATGCGCCACCACGGCGTCGAGCTGGTGGTCGACCCGGAGAGCTTCCTCGTGACCAAGGAGACCGAGCTCGCTCCCGACGAGCTCGCCCACGCCCGGGCGTGGGGAGGGAAGGTCGCCGACGCCGTCGGGTGACGGTCGCGAGAGAGGCGGCCTGGTCGGAGGCGGCGACGTCCCGCGTGCTGCGTCAGGCGTCGGCGACGAGGGTCGCCCGGCAGGGCTCGCGGTGCGACAGGTCGTGGAAGTCCTCCACGTGCCCACCGCCCACCTCGTCGACGAAGCCCTCCAGGAGCCCGCGGTGCAGGCTGCAGACGAGCTCGGGGTTGGACTCCGCGAGGTCCGCGAACGGGCAGTGGCCGAAGGCGACGGTGGTGGCGCCGTCCTCGGTGACGGCGGCGGGGTCGAAGCCGAGCTCGCCGAGCATCGTCACCGCGGCCTCCACGCACGGTCGCCGGGCCGAGCGCGCCCCGACGCCGCCGAGGGTCTCGGTGTGGGAGAGTCGCCGGCCCTGCTCCCGCCCTGCGGCGAGCACGGGCTCCCCCGCGAGTCCGGCGTCCGCGGCGAGGTCGAGCAGCATCCGCGCCATCATCGGGAAGACCGGCGGCTCCAGCCCGATCGAGGGGGCGTCGGCGGCGAGCGAGTACAGGTTCTGAGGTCGGCCGACGGCGCCCCGGCTGTCGGGCCGCGACTCGAGCAGCCCGACGTCGCGCATCCGCTCGAGGTGCGGGCGGACCGTGTTCGGGTGGAGTCCGAGGGACTCGGCGATCTCGGCGGTGGCGAGCGGACGCGGCGAGCGGGCCAGCTCGAGGTAGATCGCGTACCGGGTGTTGTCACCCAGCGTCTTGAGGAGGTCGAGACGACGCTCGGAGGGGCCCACGAGGCCAAGGCTAACGCCCCGGCTGAGATAACACGGCGCCGACCGGTAAAATCGAACCCGTGACCGACCTCCCCGACCCGACGCCCTCAGGCGACGACAGCCACGGCTCCCGGCCGGGTCCGTCGGTCGACGACGTCATGGGCGTCCTCCGAGGTGTCATCGACCCGGAGCTGGGCTCCGACATCGTCGAGCTGGGCATGGCGAAGGACGCCCGGATCGACGCCGACGGGACGGTCCACGTGACGATCGCCTTGACCACCAGCGGCTGCCCGCTGCGCGCCGAGATCCAGCGCGACGTCCGGGCCCGGGTGGGCTCGCTCCCCGGCGTGACCAAGGTGCGGCTCGACTGGACCGAGCTCGACCAGGCCGGCAAGGCCGCCGCCATGGAGCGGGCGCGGCGCAACATCGCGGAGCGCCCCGAGCGCACAGCGGTGCCGTCGACCACCAAGGTGATCATGGTCGCGTCCGGCAAGGGCGGCGTCGGCAAGTCCTCGGTGACGGTGAACCTCGCTGCGGCGCTCGCCCACCAGGGCTTCACCGTCGGCGTGATCGACGCCGACATCTGGGGCTTCTCGGTGCCCCGGATGCTCGGGCTGGACGGCCGTCTGGAGGCCGAGGAGCTCACACCCGAGCAGGCGGCCGCCGACGGCGACCGCCGACCCCGGATCATCCCCAACGAGGTCCGGGTCGGTCCCGGCCTGCTCAAGGTCGTGTCCATGGGGTTCCTGGTCGACGACGAGGGCAGCGCCCTCATGTGGCGCGGCCTGGTGCTCAACCGGGCGGTCCAGCACTTCCTCGAGGACGTCGACTGGGACGGCGTCGACTACCTGCTCATCGACATGCCGCCCGGGACCGGCGACGTGCAGATGGGCCTCGCCAAGCTCCTGCCGCGCGCCGAGATGCTGGTCGTCACCACGCCGTCGCTCACCGCCCAGAAGGTCGCCGTCCGCGTCGTCGACATGGGCCGCAAGAACTTCCTGCACATCGCCGGCGTCATCGAGAACATGTCGAGCTACGTCGACGACACCGGTCGTGAGCACCTGCTGTTCGGCTCGGGGGGCGGCGAGCGCCTGGCGGAGGACGCGGGCGTCCCGCTCCTGGCGCGGATCCCCATCGAGGCGGCCGTCGCCGACGGCGGCGACCACGGCCGTCCGGTGGCTCTGGAGCAGGGTCCGGCGGCCGACGCGTTCCGGGCCCTCGCCCGCCTGCTGATCGACGAGGTGATCCCTCCGGCCGACATGTCGGGCTGCAGCACCCGGATGATGGACGCCGTCCAGGCGGCGCTCGCCGCCGCCGACGCGACCGACTGACACCCGCCGCCCCGGGCGATGATCCCGCCGGCGCCGGTTCGGTCCGCAGCTGCCATGCTGTCGACGTGAAGGTCCGCGTGGGATTCGGTCTGGGGACCCGGACGGGCTTCGTCGACGAGAGCTTCCTGGAGCTGGTCGACCTGCTCGAGGAGCATCGCTTCGACAGCCTCTGGCTGTCGGAGCGCATCACCGGCGGCTGCCCCGACCCCCTCGTGGCGCTGTCGGTCGCGGCGGGTCGCTCGACGCGCCTCAAGCTCGGGACGTCGGTGATGGTGCTCCCGGGCCGCAACCCCGTCCTCCTCGCCAAGGAGCTGGCCACGCTCGACCAGATGTCGGGGGGCCGGCTGCTCCCCGCGTTCGGACTGGGCGCCGTGAGCGGTTCGGAGCAGCAGGCGTTCGGCGTGGAGCGAGGAGAGCGCGCCGGCATCTTCGACGAGGCCCTCCCGCTCCTCCGCCGGCTCTGGACCGAGGAGTCGGTCGACCACGACGGGGCGCACTTCCACCTGGAGGGCGCCAAGGTCCGTCCGTTCCCGCGGCAGACCCCGCCCGAGGTCTGGCTCGGAGGCATCGCACCGGCCGAGCTGCGCCGCGTCGGCCGACTCGGCGACGGCTGGCTGCCCAGCTTCGTCACCCCGTCCGACGCCGCGGCCGGTCGGCTGGTGGTCGAGCAGGTGGCGGCCGAGCACGAGCGCGAGATCGATCCGGAGCACTTCGGAGTGCTGCTGCCGTACTCGCTCGAGCCCATCCCCGACGAGGTCCTGGCCCTGATGCCGGTGCGACGACCCGACGTGGACCCCCGTCAGCTGGTGGCGATCGGCGCCGAGGAGCTGGTCGCCCGCATCGGGGACTTCGTCGACGTCGGCTTCTCCAAGTTCGTGGTGGTGCCGCTCGGCGATCCGCCCGACCCGGCCGCCCACCTCGCATCCCTGGCCGAGGTGGTCCTCCCGCTCCAGACCTGAGCCGGTCGTTCTCGGTCGCAAGCAGCCACAAGACCGCAGGAGATTGGCCCTCCTAGTACTCGACGCCCCGGTTGACGGGTTCCCTGGGGGCCCGGCGATGGTGTCTCACATCCGTTCTTGGATCGATGCAGCTCGACCGTTGAGGCACCGCTGCCGGCGGCGCACCGGACCGGCGAGACCGGCAGGAGTCAGGGTCCCTGGGTCGACCGGTTCATCGGCGGACCGCGGCCGGTCATGTACCTGCGCTTCACTCCGGCGATCCGGATAGAGGCCTTGAACGATGCCGGCGCTCACGCTGTGGGTCTGACGGACCACTCGGCCTCCGGCGATCGAGAGTTGGCCGCGATGGGCTCGACGTCGGAGCTCCGGAAGAACGAGGGATGAGTGGCGCCAGCGTTCTGCTGGCAGTATGCTGAAGAAATCCCATTTACATCATCCCGCGTGACCCGGCAGCCAGCCGGGAGGGCGGATCAGGAGGAGTACACGATGGACACACGACTAACCCGATCCCTCGAACGCACGGAGTGCGAACATGACATCAGACCACCTGACCCCGACCGCACAGCCCGATGGCGATGACCACCAAGGCGCAGTCGTCCCGACAGGAGCCGAGTGGTCAGAAGAAGACGCTCGCCTTCGACGCTCTCGACCTGGCGGACCTGGAGTTCGCCGTGACGACCACGCGGACCTCGGAGGCCGAGTCGATCCGACGAGCAGTGCGGCTGCAGGCCCAGCTGCTGCGATGGACCGCGGACGGTGGCTCGGTGGAGCTGGTCAAGGACGGCGACCGTCACCGCCTGGTGTTCCTGTAAACGATCCCCGGTGGGGTCGAGCCGGCGTTCGTCTCGACCCAGTGGGCAATACTCGGATCCGATTGGCCCTGATCGGGCTCGCCGCTCTGGTCGCCGCCACCGGGCTCGCGCTCATGCGATGCGAGGTCACCGGGACTATGGCCGGCTTCGTGCTCATGGTCGCCCTTCTGGTGGGTGCCGCCATCGTGGTGGTGATCCACAGATCAGGTTGAGTCGCTCAGTGAATGTTCCAGACGAGGCGGCTCACCCGCACGACGTCCGTCCGGCCGCATCCTGTGTGCTCCGCCGGTCGACATCGACCGGTCAGGCATCAACGAGCACGTCAGCCCGGATCAGTCGAAGGTGATCACGCCGCGCAGGTTCCGACCGTCGCGCATGTCCTGGTACCCCTGGTTGATCTCGTCGAGCGAGTACGTCGTGGTCACCAGCTCGTCGAGCCGCAGACGTCCGTCGGTGTAGAGCCCGAGCAGCTCCGGGATGTCGGTCCGGGGGTTGCACGCTCCGAAGACCGTGCCCTGGACCTGCTTCTGGGACATCGCCAGGTCGAACAAGGACATGGAGACCTCGTTCGCCATGATGTTGGCGATCGCGGTGACGACGACGGTGCCGCCCTTCGCCGTCATCGCCAGAGCCGGCGCGACCAGGTCGCCGGTCATCAGGCCCGGGACCAGGATCACGGCGTCCGCGCCCCGCCCCCGCGTGAGCTGCTGCACGAGCGGCATGGCCTCGTCCATGGACGCGGCGGTGTGGGTCGCCCCAAACGTATCGGCGCGCTCCCGCTTCCACTCGACCAGGTCGACCGCCACGACGTGGCGGGCACCGGCCATCGCTGCGCCCTGCACCGCGTTCATGCCGACCCCGCCGGTGCCGACCACGACGACCGTGTCGCCCGGACGGACATCGGCTCGCCGGACCGCCGAACCCCAGCCCGTCGCCACGGCGCAGCTGACGAGCGCGGCGGGCGTGAACGGCACGTCGGGCTCGACCCGCACCACCGAGTCCTCGGCCAGCAGCATGTGCTCGGCGAAGGTCCCGAGCTTGAGCACCGGGTCCGCCGGCGTCCCGTCGGCCAGGCGGTGGGCGCGGCGCCCGTCGGTGATCATCCCCGGCAGGAAGGCCTGAGCGCCCTTGTCGCACAGGTTCTGGCGACCGGTGACGCAGTAGTGGCAGTCCCCGCAGGTCGGGAAGAACGACACGGCCACGTGGTCGCCCACCGCCACGCGACGGACCCCGTCGCCGACGGCGACGACCTCGCCGGAGCCCTCGTGTCCACCGATCATCGGGAACGGCGACTCCATGCCCGCCTCGGCGATCAGCTCCTCGGGCGGCGTCATGTCGCCCTGCACGATGTGCTCGTCGGAGTGGCACAGCCCGGCGGCACGGGTCCGCACGAGGACCTCCCCGGGACCGGGATCGTCGAGGTCGACGTCGACGACCTCCCAGTCGCGGCCCACCCCGAAGATCACTGCTGCCCGTGTTCTCACCGATACCCCCTGGTCCTCGGTCCGTGTCCGCCGACCGGATCGTCGGCGGTCGTCCTGCCTCTCCCCGGCCCCGGTCGCGGACCGGGAGGGCCGTCCGTCAGTCGGGCGGGAGCGGCTGCGCCGTGATGGCGTCGTAGACGCCGCCCGTGTGCTCCGGATCGCCGGGCAGCACGATGCGGAGACCGCCCGGCCCCTCGGTGACCGTCGGGAGGACCGGACGCACCTCCGACAGGCTGCGGGCGTGGTCGAGGACGTCCTGCGACCGCTCGAAGCGCTCGAGGGCCACGAGCGTCCGCACGGTCGGGAAGATCATCACGATCTCGCCGTCGTCGTGCCGGCGGAGGGCCTCGGCCGGTGTCAGCCACTCCGTGCCGATGAGCTCGCGGTCGTCCTGCACGACCTCCTGGCCCTCGGGGGCGGCGGCGACGAAGAACCTCGTGTCGTAGCGACGGTGCGCTCCGAGAGGCGTGATCCAGCGCGAGAAGTAGTGCAGCGCGCCGGCATCGAGCAGCAGTCCCTCCTCCACGGCGACCTCCACCATGGTGCGCTGCGAGGTGTCGACCGCGACTCGGTGGAGGGCGAAGCGAGCGGCCGCAGCGGGGTCGGTGACGTCGAGCGGCGCGCCGTCGGCGTGGCGGGCCATCAGCACCCCCGCCTCCTCGAAGGACTCCCGGATGGCCGCGACCCAGAACGCCAGGCCGCCGCGATCCAGGCCGAGGCGGCGGGACGCCTCCGCGTCGTCCAGCCCGGTGCACGCCGCACCGGCCGCGGCGTCGCCGTCCTCCGGGTCGACCGCGCCGCCGGGGAAGACGTAGGCGCCCCCGACGAAGTCGGAGTTGAGGTTGCGCTGCATGAGGCAGACCTCGAGGCCGTCGTCGCCGTCGCGCAGCAGCATGACGGTGGCTGCGTCGAGCACCGGGACCTCGTCGGGCCGGGCGCTGTCCATGGGGACGGTCGACGCGCTCAACGAGGTGGGTCGAGCTCTCGAGGCGCATCGACCTCGACGTCGATCACCTCGGCGTAGGCCACCGACGACTCGGCCTCGCGCCCGTCGGCGTCCACCACCCGGCCCCGCATGCGACCGAACGATGCACCGGACGGGAACGATCCGCCGAAGGAGGCCCCGGCGCCTCCGAAGGAGGCGGTGACGAAGGCCGCCGAACGAGCGGCGCGCCGTTCGATCCAACGCGACACGGCGGGACGCAGCAGGGCCCGGGTCGGCGGGAACAGCAGCAGGAGGCCGGGGATCGCCGTCAGGAAGCCGGGCAGCATCAGGAGGGACCCGCCGACCACCACCATCAGCCCGTCGAGCAGCGTGTCGGTGGGCTGGCGACCGGCTGCCATCTCCGCGTTGGCCTTGCGCCACACGCCGAGTCCCTCGGAGCGGATCAGCACGAAGCCCAAGAGGCTCAGACCGAGGAGGAGGGCCAGGGTCGGCAGGATCCCGATCCACTGCGCGACCGCGACGGCGGTCACGATCTCGAGGATCGGCATGACCACGAGCACGAGCAGGACGATCACGCCACCACCCTACGGCCGGCGGTCGGAGCGGCCCACCGCGCCGCGGAGGACGCGCAGAGGAACCTCAGGATCAGTTGGAGGCGTCGATGAGCATCCGGCGTTCGGCCTCGTTGAGGCCTCCCCAGATGCCGTGCGGCTCTCGGATCTCCAGGGCGTACTCCAGGCACTCCTGGCGCGCCGGGCACTCCCCGCAGATGACCTTGGCCCGACGTTCGCGCTCCAGGCGGTCGGCCTTGCGCTCGAACTGAGGTGGCGGGAAGAACACCGCCGCCTGCGGACCCCTGCAGGCCGCCTTGACCTGCCACATGTCCTGGACTTGTTGTGCACTCACCGGTCGGACCCCCCCTTTCGGTGTGCGGCGCACCCTACGCACGCGCTTCACGACCTCTCAAGGAGCAATTTGTGCGCGGCGCGCTCGCGATCGTGAGCATCCGTGCACGCGGTCCGGCCGGCCGCCCGGCGCCCGCCGTCCGGGCGGACGAACCCTCTACGGGGAGTCGCTGGTGGAGGGGTCCGGGGACGGCTCGGCCGTCGCCGCGTCGTCGGCGCGGCCGCGCCGACGGTCCCGCATCTCGCGGTAGTCGATCGCCCCGCCCTCCTCGGGCTCCACCTCGAGGACGAGGCCGTCGATCGACACCACCCGGATCGGATCGCCCGCCTGGATCGGCGTCGCCCGGTTGACCCGGGCCCGCCACAGGGCGCCCTTGACCGTGACGGTCCCCTCGGGACCGACGGCCGTCGTGGCGGTGCCCATCTCCCCGACCATCCACTCGCGCCCGATCGTCGGCGTGGCGAACCGGGTCCGGACCATGGCCGGCATGCCCGAGAACATCGACACGCCGATGCCGCCGATCCCCGCCAGCAGGGCGATCCACGTCGGCTTGAACTCCGTCAGCAGGAACAGCGACGCGACGACGAACGCGGCCATGCCGATCACCGTCCACGCGCGCGGGATCCCCGTCTGCACGTCGACGGAGAACGCCACGAAGCTCGCGACGAAGAGGACGAGCGCCCACGTCGCGTGCGGGAGCTCGGCCAGGCCGTAGCCGCCGAGCACGGCGAACAGGGCGCCCACCACGCCGGCGACGCCGATGCCGGCCGTGAAGAACTCGAACACGAGCAGTCCGAGACCGATCGTGAGCAGCAGGTACGCGACCGACGGGCTGGCCACCGTGTGGAACAGCTGCGTGGTCAGCGGCAGCTTCGAGAACCGGACCGTGGTCAGCGGGACCGTGCGACGCTCGCCGTCCTCCTCCCGGGTCTCGGTCTCCACGCCGTCGAGGCTGATCATGTGCTCGCCGACGGTCGGCGAGAAGCGGCTGACCAGCCCGGCCTCCACCGCCGCCTCCCCCGAGAAGGACCGGTCCAGGGCCTCGCTCTTGGAGCCCTCGAACAGATCGCCGAACTCGGCGGTCGACAGGCGCTGCGCTCCCACGTCGCCGATCGACGCCCCCGGGGCGATGCCGGAGCTGTCGGCCACCTGGACGAGCTCCGCCGCCCCACCGAGGGCGTCGGAGCCCGACGGACCGATCCAGACCGACACCGGCACGTCGGCGTCCACGATGGCGGCCGCGACCTCGTCCAGCCGGTCGTCGCCCACGGCGGAGCCACGGCTGTCGAACTGGAGGATGACGGCCACCACCCCGTCGGACCGACGAGCGCTCGCGAGGGTGTCGATGATGTAGTCGGCCTCGATCTCGTCGATGAGCCCGTTGATGGCCACCACGTCGACGCACCCGTGCTCCTCGCACGAGTTCGACTGGGCACCGGCGGGTGAAGCTGCGATGCCACCCAGCGCACCGATCCCGAGCAGCACCAGCGCCACGGCGGCCCCGACGCGCCGGGCGCGCGTGCTCCCGCGCCCTTCGGGGCGTCCCCGGCGGGCGGGCGTGGTCACGGCACTGGCTAGTGTGCCCAACTCGAGGGCCTCCAAGGGGACGTCGTGGATCCTGCGCAGTTTCTCACCGCATCAGGTGTGATCATCGTCGCCGGGAAGGGCGGTGTGGGCAAAACCGCCGTCACCGCGGCGCTGGCCGTCGCGGCCTCGTCGGTGGGCCTGCGCACCCTGATCGTCGAGGTCGAGGGCAAGGGCGGCATGGCGTCGATGTTCGACTCCGACGGCCTCCGCTACGACGAGGCCCAGCTGCTGACCGCGGCCTCCGGCCACGCCGGCGTCACGGCCCGGACCGTGACGCCCGACGACGCCCTGCTCGACTACCTGCGCGACAAGGGCCTCCAGCGGATCTCCAACCGGCTCGTGTCGACCGGCCTGCTCGACATCGTGTCCACCGCCGTGCCCGGCATCCGGGACATCCTCGTGCTCGGCAAGGTCAAGCAGCTCGAACGCGGCCGCGACCACGACCTGATCGTGCTCGACGCCCACGCCGCCGGGCACGCCATCAGCTTCCTGCGCTCGGCCACCGGGCTCGCCGACGCGGTGCGTGTCGGGCCCATCAACTCCCAGGCACGAGAGGTGCTGGGCCTGCTGAACGACCCCGCCCGATG